>NZ_JBFUBK010000045.1:0-45370 GCF_056405815.1 Pseudomonas sp. P1_F1_2
GGTTTTCGCAGCTGAAAAGTACGCGCTCGAGATTGAAATCTTTGCTACCGGCAAAGGTTTCCAGAAGTAGATTTCAAGCAGCAGCGTGCAAAAAAGGCGTTTTCACCAGTCAATGACCAGGCCGTTTTGGATGACCGACTTTTTCAACAGAATCGGCCAGAAGTGGTTACCCAGCGGGAGGAACAAAAGACCGCGAACCCGCAAGCATGGCCAATCTATTCACCTTCATCGAACGTTCCAGTGCGTACCTCCCCGTCTCGCACATACCGCGTGATCAGCACACCGCTGGACGTAATTATCGAGTTCACCAATGTGAAGGCCTCAGGTTGCGCCGTGTCGTCGAACAAGCGCTTGCCGCGTCCCAGAACCACGGGAAACGTCATCAGCCGAAGTTCGTCGACCAACCCGGCGGCGAGCAGTTGATGCACCAGATTGCCGCTGCCCTGCGTCAACAGGTCAGCGCCGTCGCGGTGCTTGAGCGTGCGGATCGCGTCGACAAGGTTTCCTTGCAATGCATGACTGTTGTGCCAATCCAGCGTCTCGGGGCGATGCGTGGCTACATGCTTGGGGACGCTGTTGAACAGGCTGGCGATGTCATGACTGTTGGAGTCGGCAGGTCTGTGGGGCCAGTACGCCGCGAATATGTCGTAAGTGCGCCGCCCCAGCAGCAACTCGAACGGCTGCGAAAACAGATCCTGTATCGCCTGGCCGGAGACTTTGTCGGCGTAAGGCACGATCCAGCCACCGAAGCGGAATTCGCCACTGGTGTCTTCTTCCGGCCCGCCCGGCGCTTGCATAACGCCATCCAGACTCATGAATGCGGCAACGGTGAGCTTGCGCATGGTCTTCTCCCGGTGAGTTCTCGTACAGGGAATGCCTGAGATCGGTGCGATGCGACAGATTCATTCCCTGTTTGTTAGTCGAACAAGGCGCGGTGAAATCGACATCGTAATAGCGGTAAATATGGAGTTCGACGAATTCGCTGTCTCGCGTGGGCAGCTGTTTCATGGCCATTAAGCTCCATCGTATCGACTTTCGATTTGCTCAATTGCGAGTCACTTCTATATTGAGGAGGTGCTCTGAACTTCCTGCCCTTTGTTGAGCCTTGGCCCATGGCAACTACTGATCAGCTGATCATCTGCGAGCACTGCGACTGTGTGTATGAAAAAGTCACGCTCGCCAAACACCAGAAAACCCTGTGTACGTGCTGCGGCGGCGTGCTCCAGCGCTATAACGGTCTGACAGTGGAGCAACGCCTGGCGTTGACCTTCGCCGCGTTGATGCTGTGGGTTTTCGCCAATTTTTATCCGGTCATGAGCATCAGCCTCAAAGGCTTGAAAAACAGTGCAACGCTCTGGGATTCAGTCCTGGCCCTGAGCATGGGACCGATCACCTTCATTGCGATGGTCGCGGCGATTGCGATGATCATCGCACCGATTTTCCAGCTGTTGTTGCTCATCTGGGTCCTGGGTTTTGCCCTCTCACACCGTCGTTCACCCGGTTTTAAATTCTGCATGCGCTGGCTGGAGGCCCTCAGGCCCTGGAGCATGCTGGAAGTCTGCCTGCTGGGTGCAATGGTGGCGGTCATCAAACTCGCCGGATTGCTGGACGTACTGCCCGGCATCGGCCTGTTTGCGCTTGCCGTGCTGAGCCTGATGATGATCCGCATCGCCGGGCGCGATATCCGTGAATTATGGGACATTCTATGAATACCCCTCCGGTCGCCAGCGAACTCAACCTGTGCCTGTGTCACAGCTGCGGCCTGGCCTGCGACATGACCGGCGAGCCGCATGAATGTGAGCGCTGCGGTGCGCCCCTGCATCGGCGCAAAACCAACTCGCTGAACCGCACGTGGGCCTACATGTTCACCGCCCTGGCGTTTTACGTCCCGGCCAATCTGTTGCCGGTGATGAACACCAAGATGGTCGGTAACGGTGCCGACAGCACGATCATGAGCGGCGTACTTGAGTTCTGGGAGGCCGGCGCGTGGGACATCGCCCTGATCATTTTCATCGCCAGCATCGCGGTGCCGGGCATCAAGTTTTTGGCCCTGACGTTCCTGCTGTTGTCCGTACACCGCGACAGCCAGTGGGCACTCAAGGAACGGTCGCAGCTGTACCGCTTTGTGGAGGTCATCGGTTACTGGTCAATGCTCGATGTGATCGTCGTGGCACTGGTGGCCTCCCTGGTGAAGTTTCAGGCCCTGGCCGACATCGAACCGCGCCCGGGCATCCTGTTTTTTGGTTTGGTGGTGGTGTTCACCATGCTGTCGGCGATGAGTTTCGACCCGCGCCTGATCTGGGATTCAACGCGGGAAAACCCACAAAACGAGGAGGTCATGGATGAAGTCGCAAGCCACTGAAGGGCCACAGGCCCCCGGACAGGCCCCAATCAAGACTGGCCGCAGCGTTTCACTGGTCTGGATCGTTCCGATTGTCGCGGTATTGGTGGGTATTTCCCTGGTCGTCCACAGCATCTTGCAGGAAGGCCCGACTATCACGGTTACGTTCAAGACCGGTGATGGCCTGACGGCCAACAAGACCGAGGTCAAATACCGCAACGTGATCATCGGCCAAGTCTCGGACGTAGAACTGAGCAACGACCAGAAGAGTGTCAACGCCACGATCAAACTGGCCAAGCAGGCCGAAAGCTTCACCCGTGAAGACTCGCAATTCTGGGTCGTGCGTCCGCGCATCGGTGCCGGCGGTGTCTCAGGGATCGATACATTGCTGTCCGGTGATTACATCGGCGCCGACATCGGCCAGGCCAATGGCCGCGCGAAAAACTTCAAGGGCCTGGAAAACCCGCCGGCGATCACCTATGGCGAACCCGGCAAGCGTTTCACCTTGCACACCCAGGACCTGGGCTCGCTGGACATTGGCTCGCCGGTTTACTACCGCAAGATTCCGGTTGGCCAAGTGGTGGCCTATGGATTGGACCCGGATGGCAAAGGGGTGAACATCGACTTGTTCATCCATGCACCCAATGACCAGTACGTCACCGAAAACACCCGTTTCTGGAACGCCAGCGGTATCGACGTAAGCGTGGGTGCCAACGGTTTTGCGGTCAAGACCGAATCCTTGTCCTCGATGTTGGTAGGCGGTATTGCCTTTCGCGCGCCGGAGTACAGCCCTAACGATAAACCTGCCGCCGAAGAATATGCCTACGAACTGTTCGAGGACCAGCAAAGCGCCCTCGCGCCACCGAATGGCAAGCCGCAATTCCTGGCCCTGCGTTTCGATCAGGCCATGCGCGGGCTCAAGGTCGATGCGCCGGTGGAATTCCTGGGCATGGAGATCGGCAAGGTGGTATCGGTCAATCTGGATTTCGACGCGCAAAAGCGCACGTTCCCGGTCAATGTCGGCATCGTGATCTACCCGCAGCGTTTGGGGCAGGCCCACACCAAAATGATCAAGGCGCTCAATCATGACCCCAATGACGAAGCGGCCAGCGTTCGGATGATTGGCTCGTTTATCGAAAACGGCCTGCGCGCCCAGGCCCGTACCGGCAATCTGTTGACCGGTCAGTTGTACATTTCCCTGGACTTCTACCCTAAAACCGAAAAAGTGGCCTTCGATCCAAACGCACGCCCGGTCATGATTCCGACGTTGCCGGGTAGCCTTGAGCAATTGCAGGAAAAACTGGAGGCCATGGTCGACAAACTCAACAAACTGCCAATCGATCGTATTGCCGGCAACCTCGACAGCAACCTCGTGGAACTGCGCAAAGGCTTGGCGCAATTCAATACCAAGACCCTGCCCGGTGTGAGCACCACCCTGTCGGACGTCAGCACGACCCTGCAATCGGCCAATACGACGATAAAGTCGGCCGGTTCCACCATCGCCGAAGACTCGCCGCAACGGGTACAACTGGGAGAAACACTGGATGAACTGGGGCGCGCGGCAAGAGCGTTGCGTCAGCTGGCGGATTATTTGAGCCGGCATCCAGAATCGCTGATTCGTGGTCGACCCGAAAATGCCTCGGCTAAGGACCTGAAACAATGACCGCGCCGCAGAACAARGGAGCACGACGTATGGGTTTTTCGCCGAAGATCACCTTGATCACTGCGCTGATGCTGCTGGCGGCCTGCCGCAGTGAACCGGTTCATTACCACACGCTGATGCCGCAGCAAACCGGGGGCGCGGCGCACAGTAACGGGATGTACATCGAGTTTGATGCTGTCAGTGTGCCGGCGCAGGTCGACCGGACGCAGATAGTCATTCGCCAGGGAAACAGTGGCCTGGTCCTGCTGGAAACCGACTGGTGGGGCGCATCACTGTCTGAGGAATTACAAAGCGCACTGGCGGCTCAACTGATCAACGCCAACCCCCCACGCAAATTGTCGTTGCGAGTGGAGGTGCAGCGCTTTGATTCTGTTCCCGGCCAGTACGGGCTGATCGAGGCGACCTGGCGCTTGCGGGGCATCGGTGAAGGCAATGTTTCATCACTCACCTGCCATAGCACTTTGCAAACACCTTCGGCGACAAGTATCGAAGACCTGGTTGCCGCCCAGCAGAACAATGTCAAACGCCTGGCGGCCGTGATCGGCCAGGCGGCCAGGGGGTCGCAACAGAGTTGCCCGTCCTCCGGTTGAAACCGATTACGCCGGCTTAAGCTCAACGGTGAAACAGCAGCCGTTGGGCTCAAGGCTGCCGAGCGTCACTTGCCATTGCTGTCGGCTACAGATCCGCTGCACCTGCGAAAGCCCTGATCCCAAGCCCGCTCCCCGACTTTCATCGTCGGGTATGAAAGGCTGGAACATCGCATGACGTTTTTCTTCCTCGGCAAAGCAACTGCGGAACTTCTGTAACAAGTTTCACACCGTATTTGATATTGACTTTCAAATACTCCGCGCAACTAGTTAGTTTGTAATAATGTTGTAGATCATCACACTAGAAGCATTTGCCCTTCGATCATCTGCGCAAAATTTTCACATCCGTTTCACCACGTTCACACGCCTCAGCCTTTAACGTACCGCTCATCATCCAGGTTTAGTAAAACTTGATTTGAAATTCGTCAGGTTTTTCTGCGGCCAAAGCCGCCTTATGTCCGGTGTCGCGAACAGTCAAGGGTAAGAACATGCTCAAAACGGTATCACCTGCCACCTCAGCGCCACGCCAGGGTTCGCGCCTCACCCGAGTGGTTGCGATCTCGGGCTCACTGTTGGTGGCTGCTCTCGTGACAGGTTTTGTCATGTGGCACACCTCGCCGACAAATCTGGGAAGCGCCGACGCCCAGGCCCATGCCGAACTGCTCAAGCATTGGCAGGCCGGAGAAGTGGTGGTGTTGGTGCGACACGCCGAGCGCTGTGACCGGTCGAGCAACCCGTGCCTGGGTCCTGCCGACGGCATTACCCGCCATGGCAGCGAAACAGCTACGGCGGTAGGTAAAGGCTTTATGGGCCTGGGCATGGCGCAGACCGATGTACTTGCAAGCCCGGTGACCCGCACCCAACAAACAGCGCACGCCATGTTCGGCAAAGATGCGGTCGCCCAAGAATGGCTGGCCAGTTGTGGCACCGCACTGCGTAACGATGTGGTTGCGCACAAGGTTGCCCATCGCAACAGCGTGCTGGTGACGCACAGTGGCTGTATCAGCGACTTTGAAAAAGAGACAGGTTTCAAACACGCTGCCGACAGTGAATACACCAGTTCATTGTTCGTCAGCATCGATGCACAAGGGCAACTCAAGGTGTTGGGCATCCTGCAACCTGAAGACTGGCCCTCGCTGGCGACTGCAGCAGCACGCAAGTAACGACTCGCCAGCCGGCAGTAACAATGGAAGGTGAACGGTGCATTTTAAGTGCACCCATGGAACCTTCCTTAGTTAAGTGCCCGACAGTGAAAGTTAATCTTTCTCAATGGACAGCTGAACGCTAGTTCACCTTTATTTTCGATTTTGTCAGGAACCATTCAACCAAGGAGGCTGATAGTTCCAGATCAAAGAAATCACTTACTCCGGCTGTATCTGTGCCTTCGGGCAATTTATTCCAGTGCTGTGCTTTCGCAGGATTGCGCCGAGCCCTGCACTGAATTCGGTAACGTCTCTAAGTCAGGTCGAGTCATGACGTCCCAAAACAATCCGTTGCGACACCCGGTCGGGGCACAGTCCTACCGTTATACCGGCACTTCAAACGCCGCCAATCGCTGGATTGTGCCCGGTCTGGTTCTCGCCTTTGTGGTGTTCTACCTGCTGCCCTTGATGACCCACGGCCTGTGGATCCCCGACGAGCCCCGTTATGCCCAGATCAGCCAGGAAATGCTCCTGAGCGGCAACTGGGTCGCGCCGCACTTCATGGGCATTCGCTACTTCGAAAAGCCCATCGCCGGGTACTGGATGATTGCCATCGGCCAGGCGGTTTTTGGTGACAACCTGTTTGGTGTGCGCATTGCTTCGGCGCTCAGTACCGGGCTAAGTGTCTGGTTGACGTACCTGATCGCCCGCAGGCTTTGGAGCGACCCGCGCAAAAGCGCGGCCTGCGCGTTGCTGTACATGAGTTTCGGGCTGATTGCCGGCCAGGCCGGTTACGCCAACCTCGATCCGCAATTCACCTTCTGGGTCAACCTGAGCCTGGTTGCGCTGTGGTTTGCCCTCGACGGTCAAACCCCACGAAGCAAGGTGGGTGCCTGGGCGATGCTGGGGTTCGCCTGTGGCATGGGCTTCATGACCAAGGGCTTTCTGGCCTGGTTGTTACCCGTGTTGATCGCCCTGCCCTACATGCTTTGGCAACGGCGCATGGGTGAACTGGTGCGTTACGGTTCGTTGGCCGTGCTGGTGGCGGTGGTGGTGTGCTTGCCTTGGGTGCTCGCCATTCACCACCGGGAGCCGGACTTCTGGCGCTTTTTCTTCTGGAACGAACACGTGCGCCGGTTCGCCGCCGATGATGCACAGCATGCGCGGCCATGGTGGTTCTATCTGCCCTTGCTGGTGGTGTCGAGCCTGCCATGGGCGGCGTTGCTACCGACCACGTTCATCAACGCCTGGAAGCACAAACGCCAGCCTGTCTTCGGTTTCCTGCTGCTTTGGCTGCTGTTGCCACTGGCTTTCTTCAGTTTGAGCAGCGGCAAACTGCCGACCTACATCATGCCGTGCCTATTGCCGCTGGCCCTGCTGATGGGGCACACGGTCATGGAGCTCCTGAACCAAGGGCGAGCGCGGTCGCTTCGCATCAATGCGGCGATCAACATCACCGTGGGCACTGTTGCCCTGATCGCCCTGCTCTATCTTCAGGTTTCCAAAGAGATCTACGAAAACACCGAGATGTTCAGCCTGTCGCTGGCGTTCATCGTGTTGCTCGGCTGGATCATCAGCAATTCATTACAAGCCCTGCGTCCACTGACTTTTTGGGCGATGCCGGCGATCGGCATCTGGATATTGATTGCGTTGTTGCCAGCCGCCATGCCGGCACAGGTCGTCAACAGCAAGATGCCGGACCAGTTCATTGCCGAACACCTCGATGCATTGGGCAAAACAAGTTCTTTGCTCAGTAACGATCTCGGTGCGGCCTCCGCGTTGTCCTGGCGTTTGAAGCGCCCGCAAGTCGATCTGTTCAATACCATCGGCGAGCTGAAGTACGGTCTCGGCGACCCGGCCATGGCTTCGCGCAAAGTGACCCTGGACAACGTCGATGAGTGGATGACCGAGGCGCGCAAAAAAGGCTCGGTCGGTGTGGTGATGCGGGTCAACAGTGTCGCGGAAATCGAAGAAGTCGAGCGGTTGCCTATCGATGGCAAACGCTATCAGCGTGGCAATCTGCAGATCCTGATTTTTCCGCAAACCAGCCCTGACAAAGTTTCGCCACCAGCACCGACTGGAAACCCGTCATGAAGTTCTGGGCCAGTGACAGGGGCCGGTTAACGCTCCTGCTGGGTGCAACAGCGTTGATGCTGTTGCTGGGGCTGGGCACCCGGGAGTTGTGGGGCGCGGAAACACGCTGGGCCAACATCGCCTTACAGATGCTGCAAAGCGGTGACTATATTGATCCCTACCTCAAGGGCGGGGCCTACTACGACAAACCCCTGCCCTCCTATTGGTTGATCACCGCCTCCGCCTGGTTGACGGGTGGCCTGGACCCTTGGTCGTTGCGCCTCTCGTCAGTGATTGCGGCGTGGCTGAGCGTGTGGCTGGTGTACCTGATCGGCGAACGGCTGTATCGCAAAGGTACCGGTTTGATTGCCGGCTGGATGCTGGCGACCACCTTCTATTTTATCTTCTGGGCACGGGTTGCCACGGCTGACATTCTCACGGTGTGCGGCGTACTGGCGGCGGTGTGGTGGTACTGGCGGGGGCCCGACGACACACGGTTCAGCCGCTACCTGGTGTTTTGCCTGCTGCTGTCCTTGACCTCACTGTTCAAAGGTTTGATCGGCTTCATCCTGCCAGGGTTGTTGTTATTGCCTCATCTGTTGCAGGAGGGTCGCTGGAAACGCCACCTCAATTGGCGGCTGTGTGCAGCCCTGTCGGTTGCCGGCGTTTTCTACATGACACCGTTCATGTTGTCGCATGTGTATGGCACACCGACCTATGGCGAAAGTGGCTTGGGCTTGGTGTTGCGCGAAAATGTCGTCCGGTTCTTCCAGCCGTTCGATAACATCGGGCCGATTTACACCTACCTGCTTTACCTTCCCGTCTACACCTTGCCATGGGCGCCGTTCTGGTTGTTGGCGCTGTGGGTCTCTGCACGCAACTGGCGCAGTGTCGAACCCAATACACGTTGGCTGATCTGGGGGCTGGGGCTGCTGATGCTGTTTTTCACCGCCAGCGGAAGTCGACGCAGCTACTACGTATTGCCCCTCGTGCCCTTCGCCCAGTTACTGGGGGCTTGGTGGATCACCCGGCGCATGGCCGAACGCAACGCCGACAGTGCGTTTGGCAGTCGCGGGTTGAAGATCGGTTTCGGGGTGAGCGCAGTCGTATTGATGACTGTGCTCGGCGTGCTGTACCCCTGGACTAACAGCGGTGGCGGCGTGGTGGATTTCGGTGAGACGGTCAAGTTTGAAGCCAGCAAGCGGGCGCCGTTGGAGCACTGGCGCATGGTGATGATCGACGTCGACAACAAAGTGCCGATGTACCTGCAAACCGGTGGCGCACCGTTCTATTACGTGCAGGAAACCGAGGACTTCCCTCGCTCCGGCAACACCGCGACACTGATGGCCTGGCTGGATAACGCCAGCGGCCAACACTGGAATCCGCAGCGCACCATTGTGGTCGCGCAGTACCACAAGGGTGATGCGCTGCCGCTGAACTACCTGAGTGCCGACCACCAGGTCATCACCACCACGCCCACCAACGGCGAGCGGATGTTCCACGCCCGAGAGGAACAGAGCGTGGCGTTTATTCCCGAGTCGTCCACGACGAAAACTGAAACGACCGGCCCCTAGGCGTCCGCCGGGCCACTGAGCTATCCTTTCGCCACCTTCTGGTGTGGAGCGGCCGCCCGTCACAATCGGGGCGATTGCTCAAATCCCGATACGGCTGGTGCCCCCCCCAACATCGCGCTTGATCTGCCTGACCTTGATCGATGACATCGTTTGACATCGATCAAGGGCAAGGGGTCAAAGGAATGCTAACCTGAATGGAAATGACATGTATTAACGGTTTCTTTGACGTTTTTTTCTCATTTAGCGCTCTACATTCCCTGCCGACTCAAAGCATGCAAATGATTCGCATTGATTGACAGATGAATCGGCGTGCATGACTTCTAAAAAAGAACAGGAGCAGCCCCCCAGAATGACGCCCTCGATCCCTTCGTTCCTCAAATCCGCACTGCTAAGCACTGCACTGCTGGCCGCCGGGCACRTGTATGCCGCTGATACCGCCGGTATCGTGGTCTACAACGCCCAACACGAAAGCCTGACCAAGGCCTGGGTCGAGGGTTTCACTCAGGAAACAGGGATCCCGGTCACCTTGCGCAACGGCGACGACACCGAGATGGGCAACCAGATCGTACAGGAAGGCGCCGCCTCCCCGGCCGATGTGTTCCTGACCGAAAACTCCCCGGCCATGGTGCTGGTCGACAAGGCCGGGCTCCTTGCTCCGGTAGCGCCGACCACGCTGGAACAAGTCGAATCAGCTTATCGTCCGGCGCATGGCAAATGGATCGGGATCGCCGCGCGCTCCACGGTGCTCGTGTACAACCCGAGCATGCTGCCTGAAGCCGATTTGCCCAAGTCGCTGATGGACCTCGCCGGGCCAAACTGGAAAGGCCGTTGGGGCGCGTCGCCGGCCGGCGCCGACTTCCAGGCCATCGTCGCCGCCGTGCTCGAACTTAAGGGCGAAGCAGCTACCCTCGAATGGCTTAAAGGGTTGAAAGCCAACGCCACGATTTATCGCGGCAACAGCGCCGTACTCAAGGCAGTCAATGCCGGCCAGGTCGACAGCGGCGTGATTTACCACTATTACAGCTACGGCGATCAGGCCAAGACCGGCGAAAACAGCAAGAACACCGCCCTGTACTACTTCAAACATAAAGACCCGGGTGCCTTTGTCAGTGTTTCCGGTGGCGGCGTTCTGGCCTCCAGCAAACACAAGGAAGAAGCACAGGCGTTCCTGAAATGGATCACCGGTAAAGAAGGCCAGAAAGTCCTCGAAACCGGTAAGTCGTTCGAGTACGCCGTGGGTAAAAACGCACCCTCCAACCCTAAACTGGTGCCTTTGCAGCAGCTGGACGCGCCAGCAGTCGATGCCTCAAAACTCGACAGCAAAAAAGCCGTGGAGCTGATGACTCAGGCGGGATTGCTCTAATTGATGCCAGAAACCCTGCCAGGGGGTGTCGCCACGGCGATGCCCTCGAACTTGCGACGACGCGCCCGTGGTGTCTTCGCAGGTCGCGGCGGCGCGTGGGTGATCAGTTTATCCATACTGGTCTCGCTCCTGTCGCTATTACCGATTGCCTTCGTACTCGGTGTGTCGATCCAGACAGGCTGGGCGGCCATCGTGCCGCTGGTCTTTCGACCTCGGGTCGCTGAATTACTGTTCAACACCGTGCTGCTGGTGCTGATCACTATTCCTTTATGCATCATGCTGGGCCTGGCGCTGGCCTGGCTGACAGAACGCACCAACCTGCCGGGTCGACGCGGGTGGTCGCTGCTGGCGACGGCGCCGCTGGCCGTACCGGCGTTCGTACACAGCTATGCGTGGGTGAGCCTGGTGCCACCGATACATGGGCTGTTTGCCGGCGTCCTGGTCTCGGTCATCGCCTACTTCCCGTTCCTGTACCTGCCAATCGCCGCCACCTTGCGCCGGCTCGACCCGGCCATCGAAGACGTCGCCGAATCGCTGGGGCTCAAGCCCTGGGCGGTGTTCTTTCGTGTGGTGCTGCCGCAACTGCGTCTGGCCATTTGTGGCGGAGCGTTGTTGGTGGGCCTGCACTTGCTGGCCGAATATGGCCTGTACGCGATGATTCGCTTCGACACCTTCACCACCGCGATCTTCGACCAGTTCAAATCCACCTTCAACGGCCCGGCCGCCAACATGCTGGCCAGTGTGCTGGCCCTGTGTTGCCTGGCGATGCTGACCGCCGAATCCGCCGCTCGCGGAACGGCGCGTTATGCCCGGGTGGGGTCGGGAAGCGCGCGCGCACAGCGGGTTGTGCGCTTGGGTTCGCTAGCCAAAACACTTGGCCTGCTGCTGCAAATCATCACCTGCACGCTGGCACTGGGTGTGCCGTTGATCACGCTGGGCAAGTGGCTGATGGCGGGCGGCACACAGGTCTGGGAACTGGACGAATTGATGCCGGCACTGCAACAGACATTGCAGCTTGGCGCGGCGGGCGCGGTTCTGACGACCTGCGCTGCGATTCCGATTGCCTGGCTGTCAATTCGCTCGCCGGGACGGTTGCAACGGGTACTGGAAAGCTGCAACTACATCACCAGTTCGTTGCCGGGGATTGTCGTCGCGCTGGCCCTGGTGACCGTCACCATCCACTTTGCGCGGCCGATTTACCAGACTACGATCACCGTGCTGCTGGCGTATTTGCTGATGTTCTTGCCTCGGGCGCTGGTGAGTTTGCGCGCGGGTATTGCCCAGGCGCCGGTAGAGCTGGAAAACATCGCGCGCAGCCTCGGCCGCTCGCCCGGTCGGGCCTTGTGGCTGATCACCTTGCGCCTGGCCGCACCGGGTGCCGCCGCTGGAGCAGCGCTGGTGTTTCTGGCGATTACCAATGAACTCACCGCCACCCTGTTGCTCGCGCCCAATGGGACGCGCACCCTGGCCACCGGTTTCTGGGCCATGACCAGCGAAATCGACTATGCCGCGGCTGCGCCCTATGCGCTGTTGATGATCCTGCTGTCACTTCCGTTGACCTGGCTTCTTTATCACCAATCCAAACGAACGGCTGGCCGATGAACGCACTTGAACTGCATGCCATTTCCAAGTCCTATGGCGACCAAAAGGCGCTGGAGAGCATCAACCTGTCGGTGCCCAACGGCAGCCGAACGGTGATTGTCGGCCCGTCCGGTTCAGGCAAAACCACCCTGTTGCGGATGATTGCCGGCTTCGAGTTCCCGGACACGGGCCGTCTTTCAATCAATGGCCAGACACTCGTCGACGACACCCACGAGGTGCCGGCCCATCAGCGCCTGATCGGCTACGTCCCCCAGGACGGTGCCCTGTTCCCGCACATGACCGTGGCCGCCAATATCGGTTTCGGCCTGTCGAAAAAGGGCCACGAAAAAAACGAACGCATCGCTGAACTGATGGACAGTGTGGCGCTGGACAAGAGCATGGCCAACCGTTGGCCCCACGAACTCTCCGGCGGCCAGCAGCAACGTGTGGCCCTGGCGCGGGCGTTAGCCCAGCAGCCACGCTTGATGCTGCTCGATGAGCCTTTTTCCGCCCTCGATACCGGTCTTCGAAGCGCCATGCGCAAGATGGTCGCCCGACTGTTGTCCGATGCCGGTGTCACCACCATCCTGGTCACTCATGACCAGAGCGAAGCGTTGTCATTTGCCGATCAACTGGCCGTGATGCGTGATGGCCGGCTCGTGCAGTCAGGCCACCCGCTGGATCTCTATCGCTACCCCGACGATGAGCAAACCGCGCTGTTTCTCGGGGATGCCGTGGTCATGCCTGCCAGAATCGAAGCCGGCTGGGCCCATTGCGACCTCGGCCGGATACCGGTGAACAACCACCGCAACAACAAATCGGCGCAAATCATGCTGCGCCCCGAGCAACTGCAACTCGTCAGCATCCATCCCAGCCCCGACGAAGTGGCCGGGTGCCGCGCCGTGGTCACCGACCGGGACTTCAGTGGCAATACCTGCACATTAACCGTGGAATTGCAGACCCCGGTCTTGGGGGAACAGTCGGGTCGGTCATTAACGGTACGCAGTTCAGGTATGTACGCGCCGCCTGCCGGCAGCGCGGTGCATGTCTCGACCATCGGCCATGCCCACGTGTTCAGCGAGTCGTAACCGGCCTGTTTTAAAGATCAAAGCGATCCACTGCGCGTCGCCGCTCGTTGTCGTCGCGCACATCGTAATTGGCGGTCGTCTGGATATTGCTGTGATGCGCCAGTTTCTGGGCAATGGACAAATCGTGCTCCTCGATCACGCGAGTAATGAATGAGCGCCGAAAATCATGCGGCATGATCTTCACACCCACCTCGGCACCGCGCTGGCGCGCAATGTAATAGATCGCATGCTTGGTCACGCGCTCGCGGGTGATATGGCTGCCACGCCGGATCCGATTGAACAGAAACGGGTCGTCCACTTCGCCCTCCTTGAGCTGTGAACGACGAAACGCCAGCCAGGCCTCCAGTTTGGTGAAGGCCCAGGCGGGTGCGTACTTGATCAATTGCTTGTTGCCCTTGGCGGTGACCCGCAGGCTGCGCTCGGCAAAATCGACCTGTGACAGGTCCAGGTTCACCGACTCCGACTTGCGCATGCCCGAACCGTACAAAATCCCGATGATCGCTGCGTCCCGCAACCCTTGTGGCCGGGGATCGGCGGCACACACCGCCATCAACTCCTGGATCAGCGTGCGCCGCAAGTTACGCCCCTGGGACAACCGGGTGCCGGCAATCCCTTTGACCGAGCGCATTTTCAGCAGATGCTCCTGACTGATCAGGCTCATACGCCACGCCTCGTTCATCACCCCGCGCACCGCGTTAACGTACAGCGATGATGTATTGGGGGCGTAGCCGTCTTCGCGCAACGCAGCCACTAGCGCAATGACATTTTCCGGCTGCAGCTGATGCCAGGGGATCTCCTCGATGTTCACGTCTTCGAAACCCAGGCGATCCGCGGCATCCTGCAAAACATATCGCATGGTCAACTGACTGGAGGGCGCGAGCCGGGCCAGGTACAGGGTCAACGGATTGGTCTTTGTAGCAACAGGATGGGTAACAGGTAAGTCAATCAAACGAAACGGCCTTGTGAAAACGATGCAGTAAAGCAACTAAGGGTTGAAATATCCTTCATCTAAAATGGAGACTTCCGTAGGACTTTCCCTCTAAAAACCGCGATGAACGRCACGAGTCTGAACAGTGCCTGTATGACGCTCAGATAAACGAATTGCCAACCGGGTTTTCATGTTCCTTTCACGAAAATGCGCATACCCTCAACGAGTCGCGACTGTCCCTCACAGGGCTCCAACGTGCCGACCGGAACAAAAAAAGTCAATTGATGCGGTTTATCACGCAGTTTCGGTAACTGATTGAAGCAGCTAATTTTTTATCGTCTACGCTTGCCTTGGATCCAACACATCCGGTATTTATGTCCGTTCATTTCAGCCCGAGGTGCCCATGAGTCAGGCGTTTCTCCCCTTCTCCCGCCCGAGTATCGGCGATGAAGAAATTGCAGCCGTAGAGCAAGTATTGCGCTCCGGCTGGATCACTACCGGGCCGAAAAACCAGCAATTGGAAGAGCAATTCGCCAACTATGTTGGCTGCCGGCATGCCGTTGCACTTTCTTCGGCCACCGGTGGCATGCACATCACCTTGCTGGCACTGGGCATTGGTCCGGGCGACGAAGTCATTACCCCGTCCCAGACATGGGTGTCCACCGCCAACATGATCTGCCTGCTGGGCGCCACGCCAGTGTTCGTCGACGTTGACCGCGACACACTGATGAGTGATGCCACCAGCATCGAGGCGGCCATCACCCCGCGCACCAAGGCCATCATTCCGGTGCACTACGCCGGCGCTGCCTTCGATCTCGACCCGCTCTATGCGTTGGCCGACAAACACGGTATCGCCGTCATCGAAGATGCCGCCCACGCCGCCGGCACCTTCTACAAAGGTCGACACGTCGGCTCGACAGGCACGGCCATCTTCTCGTTCCACGCCATCAAGAACATGACCTGCGCCGAGGGTGCGATGTTCGTCACCGACGACGAAGCGCTGGCCAGCCGGGTGCGCATGCTCAAGTTTCATGGCCTCGGCGTCGATGCTTACGACCGCATGACTCACGGCCGCAAACCTCAGGCACAGGTGATGGAGCCGGGTTTCAAATACAACCTGGCCGACATCAATGCCGCCATCGCACTGGTACAGCTGGAGCGCCTGGACGACATCAACGCCAAACGCACCGAACTGGCACGCACGTACCTGCAACGCCTGGAAGGCAGCGCCGTGCAGCCGCTCGCGGTGCCGACCTACCCGCAACAACACGCCTGGCACCTGTTCATCCTGCGCATCGATCCCGAGCGCTGCGGGCTGGACCGTGAAGCGTTCATGAAGGGTTTGCAGGAGCAAAACATCGGCACCGGCATCCACTTTATAGCCACACACCTGCACACGTATTATCGTCAGCGTTTCCCGAACATTTATTTGCCCAACACCGAATGGAACTCGGCGCGGCTATGTTCGATTCCCTTGTTCCCGGACATGACCAACGATGATGTCAATCGTGTGGTCGATGCCATTGAAAACGTTATGGACAGAGCTCAGTGAAACCTTACCCAATCAATTGCGTATCGGTTGTTATCCCGGTCTACAACGAGCAAGACAGCCTGCCCGAGTTGCTTCGACGTACTGAAGCGGCGTGTGAGCAGTTGCACCATGAATACGAAATCGTGTTGGTGGATGACGGCAGCCGCGACGATTCGGCGCAAATCCTCGAGGACGCTACCAATCGCGAAGGCAGCAAAGTGGTCGCGGTCATTCTCAACCGCAACTACGGCCAACACGCTGCAATCATGGCGGGCTTCGAGCATTGCAAAGGTGATGTCGTCATCACCCTCGATGCCGACCTGCAAAACCCGCCTGAAGAAATTCCGCGACTGGTGGCCCAGGCCGAACTCGGTTATGACGTGGTCGCCACGGTGCGCAACAACCGTCAGGACTCGGCCCTGCGCCGCTGGCCTTCGAAGCTGATCAACCTCGCCGTTCAGCGCTCGACCGGCGTTGCCATGAGCGATTACGGCTGCATGCTGCGTGCTTACCGCCGCACCATCGTCGACGCGATGCTGGCCTGCCGCGAACGCAGCACCTTCATCCCGATCCTGGCCAACAGTTTTGCCCGGCACACCACGGAAATCCTGGTGATGCATGCCGAACGTGAACACGGCGAATCCAAGTACAGCCCCATGCGCCTGGTCAACCTGATGTTCGACCTGATTACCTGCATGACCACCACGCCATTGCGCCTGCTGAGCATCATCGGCTTCGCCATGGCCGGTCTGGGTGTGCTGTTTGCCATGACATTGATTTTCTTGCGCCTGGTGTTTGGCGCTGAATGGGCCGGCGACGGTTCGTTTGTACTGTTTGCCGTGCTGTTCGTGTTCACCGGTGGGCAATTCATCGGCATGGGACTGTTGGGCGAGTACCTGGGACGCATGTACAGCGATGTCCGTGCCCGCCCTCGTTTCTTTGTCGAAAAAGTCTTGCGCAGCCAACCCGCCGCGCCCGCCCCCGTTGTCACCGTTGACGGTCTCACTTCCACTTCTTCAGATCAGGTTCTCTCATGAGTGCAAAAGCTGTTGTCTTCGCCTACCACGATATTGGCTGTGCCGGTATCGAATCCCTGCTTGCGTCCGGCATTGAAATTGCCGCCGTGTTTACTCATGCCGATGATCCCAAAGAAAACGCCTTCTACGGTTCCGTTGCCCAGTTGTGTGCTCGAAAAGGCATCCCGGTTCATGCCCCTGAAGACGCCAACCATCCGCTGTGGATCGAGCGCATCGCCAAACTCGACCCGGATTACCTGTTCTCGTTCTACTACCGCAACCTGCTGACCGAACCGCTGCTGGCCACCGCCCGCAAAGGCGCATTCAACCTGCACGGTTCGTTGCTGCCAAGCTACCGTGGCCGCGCGCCGGCCAACTGGGTACTGGTGAACGGTGAAACCGAAACCGGCGTGACCTTGCACCGTATGGTCAAGCGCGCCGACGCAGGCGCGATCATCGCCCAGCAAAAAGTTGCCATCGAGCGCAGCGATACCGCCCTGACCCTGCACGGCAAGTTGCGCCTGGCCGCCACCGACCTGCTGCGCGACACCCTGCCCGCCTTGCTGCAAGGCAAAGTCACCGAAACGGCCCAGGACGAATCCAAAGCCACGGTGTTTGGTCGCCGCACACCTGCCGATGGCAAGCTGTTCTGGAAAAAGCCGGCAGAAGAACTGTTCAACCTGGTCCGCGCCGTGACCCAACCTTACCCGGGCGCTTTCTGCGACGTGGGCGAGCACAAGCTGATCGTCTGGAATGCTGAAGTAGCCAAGGGCAATGAAGGCCTGGCGCCGGGTCGCGTCATCAGCGTCGACCCTCTGCGCATCGCTTGCGGCGAAGACTCGCTGGTGATCACCGCCGGTCAGCGCAATGACAACGGTCTTTACCTGAGCGGCCCGCAACTGGCCAACGAATTGGGCCTGGTCGACGGCTCCGTACTGCGCGGTGCCGAATCCGGTCGTGCACCACGCCGTACCCGCGTGCTGATCCTGGGCGTCAACGGCTTCATCGGCAATCACTTGTCCGAGCGCCTGCTGCGTGACGACCGCTATGAGGTTTATGGCCTGGACATCGGCTCGGACGCTATCGAGCGCCTGCGCAGCCACCCGAACTTCCACTTCGTCGAAGGCGATATCAGCATTCACTCCGAGTGGATCGAGTATCACATCAAGAAGTGCGACGTGGTCCTGCCGCTGGTGGCGATTGCCACGCCAATCGAATACACCCGCAACCCGCTGCGCGTATTCGAACTGGACTTCGAAGAAAACCTGAAACTGGTTCGCTACTGCGTCAAATACAACAAGCGCGTGATCTTCCCGTCGACCTCGGAAGTCTATGGCATGTGCCAGGACCCGAACTTCGACGAAGACACCTCCAACCTCGTCGTCGGCCCGATCAACAAGCAACGCTGGATCTACTCGGTCTCCAAGCAACTGCTTGACCGCGTGATCTGGGCCTACGGCCAGAAAGGCTTGAACTTCACCCTGTTCCGTCCATTCAACTGGATGGGTCCACGTCTGGACCGTCTGGATTCGGCTCGTATCGGCAGCTCCCGCGCCATTACCCAGCTGATCCTGAACCTGGTGGAAGGCACGCCGATTCGCCTGTTCGACGGCGGCGAGCAAAAACGCTGCTTCACCGACATTGCTGACGGTGTTGAAGCGCTGGCACGCATCATCGACAACGACAACGATGTCTGCAACGGCCAGATCATCAACATCGGCAACCCGGAAAACGAGGCCAGCATCCGTCAACTGGGCGAAGAGCTGCTGCGTCAGTTCGAAGCTCACCCGCTGCGCAGCAACTTCCCTCCGTTCGCCGGTTTCCGCGACATCGAGAGCAAGGCGTTCTACGGCACCGGTTACCAGGACGTGTCCCACCGCAAACCGAGCATCGCCAACGCCAAGCGCCTGCTGGACTGGACGCCAACGGTGGAAATGAGCGAGACCATTGGCAACACGCTGGACTTCTTCCTGCGTGAAGCCATGCTCGAAATCGCGGACAAGCGTTAATGCAGGCAGGCCTTCGAATCGATGTCGACACCTACCGAGGCACCCGTGAGGGGGTGCCCCGGCTGCTGGAACTCCTCGATGAAGCGCAAGTCAAGGCGACGTTTTTCTTCAGTGTCGGACCGGACAACATGGGGCGCCACTTGTGGCGCCTGATCCGTCCGCAATTCCTCTGGAAAATGCTCCGTTCCAATGCTGCCGGGCTGTACGGCTGGGATATTTTGCTAGCCGGCACCGCCTGGCCAGGCAAACCGATCGGCCGTGACCTGGGGCATTTGATGCGCCAGGCCCAGGCTGCCGGGCATGAAGTCGGCCTGCACGCTTGGGATCACCATGGCTGGCAGGCCAACGCCGGACGCTGGAGCGACGCACAGTTGATCGAACAGATCCGCCGGGGCGTCGACACGCTCAGCGACATCCTTGGGCAAAAGGTCGACTGTTCAGCCGCTGCCGGTTGGCGCGCGGACGAGCGTGTGATCGAAGCCAAAGAGACGTTCGGCTTTCGCTACAACAGCGATTGTCGCGGACAGAGTCTGTTTCAGCCGATCCTGGCCGGTGGTGGTTTAGGTGCACCTCAGATACCGGTGGACTTGCCGACCTTCGACGAGGTGGTCGGCCCGACGGTCGCCGCCAATGACTTCAACGCCTTCATTCTTGATCGCTTTACCCCTGAACAACTCAATGTCTACACCATTCATGCAGAAGTAGAAGGGATTCTGATGGCCAACGATTTCCGTCAGCTGCTGGCCGATGCACGCCAGCGTGACATTCATTTCCAGCCCTTGGGCGATCTGCTCCCGGACGCTCTCAACACCTTGCCCACAGGACGTGTGCTACGTGGTGCCCTTGACGGCCGCGAAGGCTGGCTGGGAGTGCAAGGCGCATGAGCAAACGCTGGGCTCTTCCCCTATTGCTGGTCCTTTTCGCCTTGGCGTATCTGCTGCCACTGGGTACCCATGGCTTGTGGATTCCAGACGAAACCCGCTACGCGCAGATCAGTCAGGACATGCTCCTGAGCGGCAATTGGGTATCGCCGCATTTCATGAGCGTGCGCTATTTCGAAAAACCGGCGGCTGGTTACTGGATGATCGCTGCCAGCCAGGCGCTGTTTGGTCAGAACCTGTTTGGCGTTCGGTTTGCCTCGGCGCTGAGCATGGGCCTGAGCGTGTTGCTGTGTTTCCTGATCGCCCGCCGACTGTGGAACGATCCGCGCAAGAGTTTTGCCTGCGCACTGCTGTACATGAGTTTCAGCGTCATCGCCGGTCATGCCGGGTATGCCAACCTGGATCCGCAATTCACCTTTTGGGTCAACCTGAGCGTGGTCGGCCTGTGGTTTGCCCTGGACAGCGTCGGCCGTCAGCGACTGTTCGGCTGGGCAGTTCTGGGACTGGCCTGCGGCATGGGCTTCATGACCAAGGGGTTCCTCGCCTGGTTGCTGCCGGTGCTGGTGGCCCTGCCCTACATGATTTGGCAAAAACGCTGGAAAGAACTGCTGATCTACGGCCCGGTTGCGATTGTCGTGGCCATTGTGGTGAGCCTGCCGTGGGTGTTGGCCGTTCACTCGCAGGAGCCCGATTACTGGCGGTTCTTCTTCTGGCACGAGCACATTCGCCGCTTTGCCGGCGACGACGCTCAACATAGCGAGCCGTGGTGGTACTACCTGCCGCTGTTGGTCGCCTTCAGCTTGCCGTGGGTAGCGTTGCTGCCATCGGCGCTGAAACAGGCCTGGCAAACCCGTCGCCAGGCCAGCATCGGTTTCCTGTTGCTGTGGATGGTCATGCCGCTGGTGTTTTTCAGCATCAGCAAAGGCAAATTGCCGAGTTACATACTGCCGTGCCTGCTGCCCTTGGCCCTGCTGCTGGGGAACGCACTGGCCGACCGATTGAAGCTGGAACAGGGTCGCCTGCTGGGCATCAACGGCTTGCTGAACCTGGTGCTGGGCCTGGTCACCCTGATTGCCCTGGTCTACCTGCAACTGAAAAAGCCGCTGTATGACCATGAACTGCACAACCTGGTGTTGGTGTTCATCGGTTTGATTGGCTGGATCATGGCCAACCTGCTGCAAGCCTTTAGACCGTTGCAATGCTGGGCCGCACCGGCATTTGGCAGTCTGCTGCTGATCGGTTTGATTCCGGCCGGCTTGCCCAATTCGGTGGTCGCCAACAAGACGCCCGACCAATTCATCCTCCATCACATGGATGAGCTGGCACAGACCGACAAACTGTTGAGCAACGATCTCGGCGCCGCTTCCGCGCTGGCCTGGCGCATGAAGCACCCGGACGTGGCGCTGTACAACACGATAGGCGAATTGAAATACGGTCTTGCCTACCCTGACTCGGCACAGAAGCTGGTCACTGTCGGCCAGGTTCAGCAGTGGATGAGCGACGCCCGCCGAAGCGGCTCGGTCGGTGTGGTCATGCGGGTGAAGGGTGACGAGGAATTGCAGGAAATCGATCTGTTGCCCAAGGACGGTAAACGCTATGAACAAGGCAACCTCGTCATTCTGATTTTCCCTAAGGAGGCACCGTGAGCCTGCTGTTGGTACTGGTTGCGTGCCTACTGACATGCCTGGGACAGATTGCTCAGAAATACGCCGTAGAGAGCTGGCGTGGCCAGACCTCGGGATGGGCCGACAAGCTGCGCTCGCCGTGGTTGTGGCTGGCGCTTGTCTCGTTGGGGTTGGGCTTGCTGGTTTGGCTGCTGGTGTTGCAGCGCCTTGAAGTCGGCATTGCCTACCCGATGCTCAGCCTCAACTTTGTGTTGGTCACGCTGGTCGCCCGTTTTGTTTTCCATGAAACGATCGACCGCCAGCACTGGTTCGGGGTGGCACTGGTGATCGGTGGCGTGGTTCTGCTGGGGCAACACGCATGAGCCTGCGTCGCGGAATCACCTTCGCCATGGGCAGCGTGCTGCTGGTCAGCGCCGCGCAATTGGGCATGCGCTGGAGCATGACGCGCCTGCCGTCTCCGGAAAACGTGTTGTCTTCCAGCATCGATCTGGTCGCGGTGGCGGTCGTGCTGAGCGCGATTGTGGCCTACGCCCTCTCGATGCTCTGCTGGCTGGCCGCCCTGCGTGACGTGCCGCTGGGCCGGGCCTATTCGCTGCTGAGCATCAGCTACGCGCTGGTGTACTTGCTGGCCGCCAGCCTGCCAGTGTTCAACGAATCATTCAGTCTTTCAAAGACCGTCGGGGTGGCTTTGGTCATGCTCGGGGTCATCGTCATTAACTCTCGTTCAGTTCGCGCGCCCGAAATCAGGAGTGCTTCATGAAAATCAGTGTATTTGGTAGTGGTTACGTTGGTCTGGTGCAAGCGGCCGTCCTGGCTGAAGTCGGCCACGACGTGGTCTGCATGGACATTGACGAGAAAAAAGTCGAATTGCTGCAACAAGGCCATGTCAGCATTTTCGAACCGGGGCTGGCCAGCCTGGTGCGCGAAAGCCTGGACGCCAAACGCCTGCAATTCACCAGCGATGAAAAATTCGCCGTGCAACATGGCCAGGTCCTGTTCATTGCGGTGGGTACACCGTCCCAGGACGATGGCTCGGCGGACCTGAGCTACGTGATGTCGGTGGGCGATGCGGTAGCACGCCATCGCGAACAGCCGGCGATTCTGGTGGAGAAATCCACGGTACCGGTAGGCACCGGCGACGCATTGCGCGCGCATATCGACAAATGCCTTGCGAAGATCGGCCGCGATTTGCAGTTCGATATCGTCTCCAACCCCGAATTTCTCAAAGAAGGCTCGGCCGTGGCCGACTGCCGGCGCCCGGACCGGATCATCATTGGCTGTGAACGTGACGAAGTCCGCGAAGTCATGCGCGACCTCTATGCACCGTTCAACCGCAACCACGACCGTGTCATGTTCATGGACCTGCGCAGCGCCGAGCTGACCAAATACGCCGCCAACTGCATGCTGGCGACCAAGATCAGCTTCATCAACCAGATCGCCGAACTGGCCGAGCACCTGGGCGCCGACATCGAATCGGTGCGCCTGGGCATCGGCGCCGACTCGCGTATCGGTTACCACTTCATCTACCCCGGCTGCGGTTATGGCGGTTCGTGTTTCCCCAAAGACATGCGCGCGCTGATTCACAGCGCCCAGGAAGCGCACTGTTCCAGCGACCTGCTGCAAGCGGTGGAAGCCATCAACGAGCGCCAGAAGCACAAGCTGTTCGAACGGGTCAAGGCGTTCTATCGCGGTGATCTGCGGGGCAAGACCTTTGCCGTATGGGGCCTGGCGTTCAAACCCAACACCGATGACATGCGCGATGCGCCGAGCCGGGTACTGCTGGAATCGCTATGGGCTGCGGGCGCCAATGTGCGGGCTTTCGACCCGGAAGCCATGCAGGAAACTCAAAAGCTCTATCCGAATGAATCGAAGCTGATGCTCATGGGCACGCCGGAATCGGTATTGACCGGTGCCGACGCACTGATCGTCTGCACCGAATGGCAACAGTTCAAGGCGCCAGACTTCGACCTGATCCAGCAGCGCCTGAACGCACCAGTGATTTTCGACGGCCGTAACCTGTACGACGCAGACCGTATGGCACGCAACGGCTTCAAGTACTTCCCGATGGGCCGTGGCGAATCGCGCAACCTGCCGATTCCGTATCAGCAATGGTCCAGCAACGCCGTGGACGCGTAATCGCCATGTACCCACGCATCCGCCAACAGTCCCTGGCGTTCGGGCTGTTGGCGCTGTTGTTGTTCTGTGCCGGGATGTCTCACCAGGCGGCCATCGGTTTCGATTCGCGCTTTGTGCTGTTCGCCCAGGAGATGCTGCGCAACGGGCCGTCGTTTTTTCCGACGACCTATGGCCAGCCCTATGCCGATTACTCGGGGCTGTCGACCGTGTTTATCTGGCTGCTTTCCTTGCCTTTCGGGCAGGTCAACAGCCTGAGCGCATGGCTCCCGAGCGCTATCGCCGCAGCGGTCATCGTGACATTGATGTACCGCCTGCTGGCGCCCTATTCCACGCGTTGGGCGGTGTTGAGCATCGCCATGATGCTGCTGACCTTCACCTTCATTACCGAAGCCCGGGCCGTGTCCCTGGACTTGATGCTCGCAGCGGTAGCGTTTGCGGTGTTTTATCTGGGCTACGCCGCCGATCATTTTGGCGCGCCGCGTCGATGGGTGCTGATCTTTGCCTTGCTGGCGCTGGGTTTCTGGATTCGCGGGCCTATCGGCCTGGTGATTCCCACCGGCGTGCTCTGCAGCTATTTCCTGCTCGATCGCCAATGGCGCAGACTGTTTGTCTTCGGTCTGTTGGCATCGGTCCTGCTGGTGGCCTGCATTGGCGTGTTGCTATGGCTGGCGGATGTCAGTGGTGGCCCGGCGTTTTTGCAGGAAGTGATTCGCATGCAGTTCACGGGACGCATGGACGGCACCGAAGGCTCCAACGACGCGCTGTATTACTTCACCAGCTCGGTAGGCAACTATGCCCTGGCGTGGCCCTTGGCCGTACTTGTGCTGATTGCCGTCGTGCTGTCACGCCCGAGGGAGGCTGGCCCGGCATTGCGCCTGGTGCAGTACTGCGTCGCGGCCGGGTTGATCGTGATGATCGGCCTTTCCGTGCCTCAGGCAAAAAAGGCCCGCTACCTGCTGCCGATGCTGCCCATGGCGGCGATTGTGGCGGCGTACCCGTTTCAGGTCGCTCATGGGCGCTTGTTCCATTGGTTGCGGGGGTTGATCCAGAGTCTTTGGTTGCTGATGCCTGGCCTTCTGATTATTGGCTTGGTTGTCTTGCAGCGAAAATTTCCTGACCAGGTTGCGCATCACCCTTCGCTGTTTGTCGTTCTTGGCTTGCTGCAAGTGGTTGCCCTGGTGGCACTCAAGCGCCCGCAATGGCGAGCGCAGACATTGGCGCTTTGTGCGGTTCTGGCACTGTGGTCGTTTTATATCCTGCAATTCGAGCCTGTCCAGCGACAGCTCTACGACACCCGGACGTTCAGTCGCGAGGTGTTTGAACAGGTGCAGAAGGATCCGGCGCCGCTGGTTATGCACGGCATGGGTAAAGACGCCAAGGCCATCAAGTTCATGGTCAACATCAAACAGGACCTGCATCCGGTTTTCACTGAGTCGCCTCAGGAACTGGAAAGCCTCAAGGGACCTGCGTGGTTGATGATGGACCTGAACGTCTATAAATCGCTGCAAGGCACTGCATTCGGTGCGTTGCCACCGGTGCTGAGCGGTCGATTCGACAAGAATGATTTTGTGCTGCTGCATTTACAGTGAGGATTTCAGGCAGTCGCGCAATCGCGAGACTGCTAAAGTAGCGCCGACGATCGAGCTGAAACCGGCTTGATCGAATAGGGATATTCATCACCGTGGTCGCTTACTCTCCGCTTGTTCGCCGTCTTTTGATCTGCTCGCTGACCATCGTTGTCAGCCGCGCCATCACCAGCCCCTTGCTCACGCTGTTTGTGAGCGACAAGCTTGGCCTCAACCAACAAGACGTTGGTTTGCTGCTGGGTATCGCCGTGTTCGTCGCCACCCTGCTCTCTCTTTACGGCGGCTACATCATCGATCGCTTCGAGAAGCGTCGATTGCTGATCCTCGCCATGCTCTCCAGCGCTGTCGGCCTGGTGCTGCTGACCTTTGCTGAAAACCTGTACCTGACCACCCTCACATTAATTGTCACCGAAACTGCATCATCGTTATTCCTGATCGGCTCGAAGGCGATCCTCAGCGACAACCTGCCCGTGGGCCAGCGCGCCAAGGCATTTTCCTTGAGCTATACGTTGACCAACATGGGTTACGCGGTCGGGCCGATGCTCGGTGTGTTGATCGCCAGCGTTTGTGCCAGCGCGCCATTCCTGATTGCGGCGGCCATCGCTTTTTTCAGCATGTTCTTGATGACCGGCATTGCGAAAGACCCGGGCACGGCTCCCCTCATCGGTCAGGCCCAGAGTTTCCTCAAGACGCTGGTCACCCTGAAAAACGATCGCACCCTGATCATGTTCACCGGGGGCTGCTTGCTCAGCACGGTAGTGCATGGCCGCTTTACCTTTTATCTGTCGCAGTACCTGCTGGCGACCAGCAACCCAAAGCACACCATGGAAATCATGGCCGCCCTGCTCGCCTGCAATGCCATCAGCGTGATCCTGCTGCAATACCAGATCGGCCGGTTCCTCAAGCGCGAGCAATTGCGCTACTGGATTGTCGGTGGCACCGGCCTGTTCATAGTCGGGTTGATTGGCTTCAGCCTGGCCGACAGTCTGGTGTCGTGGTGCGTGGCGATGTTCATCTTCACCCTCGGCGAAATAATCATTTACCCCGCCGAATTCCTCTTCGTCGACACCCTCGCCCCGGAAGAACTGCGCGGCAGCTATTACGGCGCGCAGAACCTCGCAGCGCTCGGCGGCGCGTTGAGCCCGGTGATCTGCGGTTTCCTGCTGATGCACACGCCCGCACCCACGATGTTCTATGCCCTGGGCGCATTGGCCGCGATGGGCGGCGGCCTGTGTTTCATGAGTGGGCGACGCGGCTCCATACTGCAAAATTAGTGCACTGAAAGCTCATTAATATGAATTTGTCAGTGCCGGGAATGCGCGGCAAACTGTGTCCCGTTCCTCCCCCAATAGTGGGAACAACTTCAAGGGCTTTCTGGGTATCCCAGCCAAGCCTTTTTTTTTGCTCACGTTTTTGTCTTCGGATTGATTTCATCATGTTCGCTCGCTGGTTGCCCGCCGCCATCAACACCCGTCCCTCCGAATGGAGCCGCGCCGCCATCGGCATGGCCCTTGGGACGATGCTCAGCGTCTGGTTGTGCGGTCAGGTATTCGGCATGGAGGTAGCACTGCATTTGATCGGACCACTGGGCGCATCGGCGGTGTTGTTGTTCGCCGTCTCCTCCGGCGCCCTCGCCCAGCCATGGTCGATTCTGGGCGGCTACTTGAGCGCCGGTGTCGTTTCGTTATTGGTTGCGCACGTGCTCGGTCGCACGCTGGGCAGTGCTTGCCTTGCGGCCGGCATGGCGCTGGTGTTGATGTGCTGGCTGCGTTGCCTGCACCCGCCAGCCGGCGCATTGGCCTTGCTCCTGGTGTTGGCCGACCCGGCCACCATTGCCATGGACTGGAAAGCCCTCGGCCCGGTGATGCTCGGCGCCTGCGCCATGCTGTTCTGCGCCCTGGCCTACAACAACCTGACGCGCATTCGCTACCCAAAACGCGCCGCCGAACCGGTAGCCGTATTACCCGCCGGCCCTCCGTCCATCGACAGCCAGGCCATCACCGCCCAGGATCTGAAACTGGCCTTGGCGGACATGGACGCGTTCATCGACGTCACGCCTGAAGACCTCGAACAGCTTATCCATGCCAGCGAGTTGCACGCCAAACGACGCAGTATCAGTGAAGTGTTTTCCAGTCGGCCTTAGATGCCTCCCATGCATTAATGCAAAGACGACCTGCATTATTCCGGGTTGTACAGGGCAAATTTGCACTGGTACGATCCGGGATCGCTCGCGTGCGAGCATCCTATAAAGAACAATAAAAGCAGGGAGTTAGTGATGACTGCTCAGGTTTCTTCTCCGGGGACTGGCTCCATGGACCCCACGCAAAATGAAGTGCTGGCCGAGGTTCGCAACCACATTGGCCACCTGACCCTCAATCGCCCCGCCGGCCTCAACGCCCTGACCCTGGACATGGTGCGCAACCTGCAACGTCAGCTCGACGCCTGGGCGCTGGATTCACAGGTGCACGCGGTGGTTTTGCGCGGTGCTGGTGAAAAGGCTTTCTGTGCCGGCGGCGATATTCGCTCGCTGCATGACAGCTTCAAAAGCGGCGACACGTTGCATCAGGATTTTTTCGTCGAGGAATACGCTCTCGACCTCGCCATCCACCATTACAGCAAACCCGTACTGGCCTTGATGGACGGCTTTGTCCTCGGTGGCGGCATGGGTCTGGTGCAAGGCGCCGATCTGCGAGTGGTCACCGAGAAAAGTCGCCTGGCGATGCCGGAAGTGGGCATCGGTTATTTCCCGGATGTCGGCGGCAGCTACTTCCTGCCACGCATTCCGGGCGAGCTGGGGATATACCTCGGTGTCAGCGGTGTGCAGATTCGCGCCGCCGACGCGCTCTATTGCGGTCTGGCCGACTGGTATCTGGACAGCGCCAAACTGGCGTTGCTGGACGAAAAGCTCGATCAACTGAAGTGGCACGACACGCCACTCAAAGACCTCCAAAACCTGCTGGCCACACTCGCCGTGCAGCAATTACCCGACGCGCCGCTAAAAGCTTTGCGTCCGGCCATCGACCATTTCTTCGCCCTGCCCGATGTGCCGAGTATTGTTGAGCAACTGCGTACAGTGACGGTTGCCGACAGCCATGAATGGGCACTCGCCACCGCCGACCTGCTGGACAGCCGTTCGCCGCTGGCCATGGGCGTGACGCTGGAAATGCTGCGTCGTGGTCGGCACTTGAGTCTGGAAAACTGCTTCGCCCTTGAGCTGCACCTGGACCGTCAATGGTTCGAGCGCGGCGACCTGATCGAAGGCGTGCGCGCGTTGCTGATCGACAAAGACAAGAGCCCGCGCTGGAACCCGCCGACCTTGCAGGCGCTGGACGCCGAGCACGTCGCGAGTTTTTTCAGCGGGTTTGATGAGAGCGGGAACTGAGCCATGCACGATATCGAATTGAGTGAAGAGCAAGTCATGATCCGCGACATGGCCCGGGACTTTGCCCGTGGCGAAATCGCGCCCCACGCCCAGGCCTGGGAAAAGGCTGGCTGGATTGACGATGGCCTGGTGGCGAAGATGGGTGAACTGGGCCTGCTGGGCATGGTGGTGCCCGAAGAATGGGGCGGCACCTACGTCGACTACGTCGCCTACGCCTTGGCGGTGGAAGAGATTTCCGCTGGCGACGGCGCGACCGGTGCGCTGATGAGCATCCACAACTCGGTAGGCTGCGGGCCGGTCTTCAATTACGGCACTGAAGAACAGAAACAGACGTGGTTGCCGGATCTGGCCAGCGGCCAGGCCATTGGCTGCTTCTGCCTGACCGAACCGCAAGCCGGTTCCGAAGCGCACAACCTGCGCACCCGCGCCGAACTGCGCGACGGTCAGTGGGTGATCAACGGCGCCAAGCAATTTGTCAGCAACGGCAAGCGGGCGAAACTGGCGATTGTGTTTGCCGTAACTGACCCGGACCTGGGCAAACGCGGCATTTCGGCCTTTCTGGTGCCGACCGACACCGCCGGTTTCATCGTCGATCGCACCGAACACAAGATGGGCATTCGTGCCTCGGACACCTGCGCGGTCACCCTGAATAACTGCACCATCCCCGAAGCGAACCTGCTGGGCGAACGCGGCAAAGGCCTGGCCATCGCCCTGTCCAACCTCGAAGGCGGCCGCATCGGCATCGCCGCTCAAGCGTTGGGCATTGCTCGTGCGGCGTTTGAAGCGGCGCTGGCGTATTCGCGAGATCGGGTGCAGTTCGGCAAAACGATCAATGAACACCAGAGCATCGCCAACATGCTCGCCGACATGCACATGCAATTGAACGCCGCCCGGTTGATGATCCTGCACGCCGCACGCCTGCGCACGGCCGGCAAACCCTGCCTGTCGGAGGCGTCACAAGCCAAGCTGTTTGCGTCGGAAATAGCGGAAAAGGTCTGCTCGTCCGCCATTCAGATTCATGGCGGTTATGGCTACCTGGAAGACTATCCGGTGGAGAAGTACTACCGGGATGCGCGAATTACGCAGATCTACGAAGGGTCGAGCGAGATTCAGCGGATGGTGATCGCCCGCGAGCTCAAAAACTATCTAGTGTGAAGATGATCGTTCCCACGCTCTGCGTGGGAACGATCAAACCTGTGGGAGCCGGGCTTGCCCGCGATGGCGTCAGCGAAAACGCCGCATTACTTACCGACGAACTGCGCCTCACGCTTGGCAATAAACGCCGCCATCCCTTCTTTCTGATCCTGCGTCGCAAACGCTGCATGGAACACGCGACGCTCAAAGCGCACGCCTTCGGACAGGCTCACTTCAAACGCGCGGTTCACGCTTTCCTTGACCATCATTGCAATCGGCAGCGACTTCTTCGCGATCAGCGCCGCGACTTTCAGGGCTTCTTCCAACAGTTCATCCGCCGGAACGATCCGTGCGACGATCCCGCAACGCTCCGCTTCCACGGCATCGATCAAACGCCCGCTCAGGCACATTTCCATGGCCTTGGCCTTGCCCACTGCGCGAGTCAGGCGTTGAGTGCCGCCCATGCCTGGCAGCACGCCGAGGTTGATTTCCGGCTGACCAAATTTGGCGTTGTCGCCGGCCAGGATGAAGTCGCACATCAGCGCCAATTCACAGCCACCACCCAAGGCAAAACCATTGACCGCCGCGATGATCGGCTTGCGGCGGTTGGCCACGCGGTCGCTGTCGCTGAACAGGTCGTCGATGTAAATCTGCGGGTAGGTCAGCTCGGCCATTTCCTTGATGTCGGCACCGGCGGCGAAGGCTTTTTTCGAGCCGGTCAGCACGATGCAGCCGATGTTCGAATCGGCTTCCAGGCCATCGAGGGCGTGGTTCAGTTCACTGACGATCTGCGCATTCAACGCGTTCAGCGCTTGCGGACGGTTCAGGGTAATCAGGCCAACGCGACCGTGGGTTTCCAGCAAAATCGTTTCGTAGCTCACAGGGGACTCCTTCTCAAAGATTGCGCGAAATAACCATGCGCTGAATATCGCTGGTGCCTTCGTAGATCTGGCACACCCGCACGTCGCGGTAAATCCGCTCCAGCGGGAAGTCATTCAAGTAACCGTAACCGCCGAGGGTTTGCAACGCCGAAGAGCAGACTTTTTCAGCCATTTCCGAGGCAAACAGTTTGGCCATGGAGGCTTCGACCAGTGCCGGTTTGCCGCTGTCCCTCAAAGCCGCTGCGTAATGCACCATCTGCCGGGCCACGGCAATTTGCGTGGCCATGTCGGCAAGGCGGAACGCGACAGCCTGATGTTCGATGATCGGTTTGCCGAAACTCTCGCGCTCACGGGCGTAGTCGCGGGCCGCTTCGAACGCTGCACGGGCCATGCCCACCGATTGCGAGGCGATGCCGACACGGCCGCCTTCAAGGTTGGCCAGGGCGATTCGGTAACCTTCACCCTCCTCACCCAAGCGGTTGGCCACCGGCACTTTCACGTCTTCAAACAGAATCTGGCAGGTGTCGGACGCGTGCTGGCCGAGTTTGTCTTCGACCCGGGCGACTTTATAGCCTGGCGAATCGGTCGGCACGATCAATGCGGTAATACCGCGCTTGCCGGCACTTGGATCAGTCACGGCAAACACAATCACCACCCCGGCGTTCTGCCCGGAGGTGATGAACTGTTTGCAGCCGTTGAGCACGTAGTGATCGCCTTCCAGGCGCGCACGGGTTTTCAGGCCGCTGGCGTCGGAACCGGCCTGCGGTTCGGTCAGGGCAAAGGCACCCAGCATCGCTCCGCTGGCCAGGGGCTTGAGGAAGCGCTCTTTCTGGTCGTCGTTGCCGTAGTGCAGGATCGGCACGCAACCGACCGAGTTGTGCACGCTCATGATGGTCGAGCAGGCGCCGTCGCCGGCCGCGATTTCTTCCAGGGCCATGGCGTAGGCCAGGTAACCGGTGTCGCAACCGCCCCACTGCTCAGGCACCAGCATGCCAAAGAAGCCCAGGTCGGCCATCTCAGCGATGGCCTCCTTGGGGAAGCGGTGTTCGCGGTCCCACTCGGCGGCGAACGGTTTCAGCCGTTCCTCGGCGAATTGCCGGGCCATGTCGCGAATTTGTTGTTGGTCGTCATTGGGAATCATGGCAAATCCTTAATATAAGCCCTGTAGGAGCAGAGCTTGCTCGCGATGGCGATTTCAAGGCCCCCATCGCCGGCAAGCCGCGCTCCTACGTTACTTCTATGCCACCTGCCCCGTAGGAGCTGAGCTTGCTCGCGATGGCGGCCTCAAAGTCCCCATCGCCGGCAAGCCGTGCTCCTACAACAGGCACTCAACAGCCATGGCCGTGGCTTCACCGCCGCCGATGCAGATCGCAGCAACGCCACGCTTCAGACCTTTCTGGCGCAGGGCCGAGAGCAAGGTCACCAGGATCCGTGCGCCGGATGCGCCGATCGGGTGGCCCAAGGCGCACGCGCCGCCGTGAACGTTGACCTTCTCGTGCGGGATTTCCAGTTTGGCCATCGTCACCAGACTGACCACGGCGAAGGCTTCGTTGACTTCGAACAGCTCAACTTCATCCAGCGACCAGCCGGTTTTCTTCATCAGTTTTTTGATCGCGCCCACCGGCGCCACCGGGAACAGGCCCGGCGTATCGGCAAACGCGGCATGGCCGTGAATCACTGCCAGCGGTTTCAGCCCTTGTTTCTCGGCATCGGAACGGCGCATCAGCACCAATGCCGCCGCGCCGTCGGAAATGGAACTGGAGTTCGCTGCCGTCACCGTACCGCCATCGCGGAACGCCGGTTTCAATGATGCGATTTTGTCCAGCTTGGCTTTCGGTGGCTGCTCATCGTTGCTGATCAGCACCTGTTCTTTACCGACCATCACCGACACCGGGACGATCTCGGCGTTGAAGCTGCCGTCCTTGATTGCCTGTTGCGCACGGGTGGTCGACGCGACCGCAAACGCGTCCTGCGCCTCGCGGGTGAAGCCGTTGGTTTCGGCGCAATCCTCGGCGAAGGTGCCCATCAAGCGGCCCTTGTCGTAGGCATCTTCCAGGCCGTCGAGGAACATGTGATCAAGCACCCGACCGTGGCCCATGCGGTAACCGCTACGTGCGCGGTCCAGCAGGTACGGCGCGTTGGACATGCTTTCCATGCCGCCCGCCACCACCACGTCGGCGCTACCGGCCACCAACATGTCGTGGGCCAGAATCGCCGCTTCCATGCCCGAACCGCACATTTTGTTCAGCGTGGTGCAACGGGTCGATTTATCCAGCCCGGCGCCCAGCGCGGCTTGACGCGCTGGCGCCTGACCGAGGCCTGCGGACAGAACGCAGCCGAACAGCACTTCTTCTACCGATTCGGCGTTGATGCCGGCGCGCTCGACCGCCGCGCGGATCGCGACAGCGCCGAGTTGCGGTGCGCTCAGGCTTTTCAGTTCGCCCTGAAAACCGCCCATCGGGGTGCGGACGGCGCTGACGATAACGATGGGATCGTTGGCAATAGTCATGACAAATCTCCTTACTTGGCGGCCATGCGCAAGGCGCCGTCGAGACGGATCACCTCGCCGTTGAGCATGCTGTTTTCAATGATATGCCGGACCAGCGCGGCGTACTCGCCAGGCTTGCCCAGACGCGGCGGGAATGGCACGCCAGCGGCCAGCGAATCGCGGACTTCCTGGGTCATGCCGGCCATCATCGGTGTTTCGAAAATGCCTGGGGCGATGGTCATCACGCGGATACCAAAGCGCGCCAGTTCACGGGCGGCTGGCAGAGTCAGGCTGACAATGGCGCCCTTGGACGCGGCATAAGCGGCCTGGCCAATCTGGCCGTCATACGCCGCTGCCGACGCGGTATTGATGATCACACCGCGCTCGCCATCGGCATCCGCCTCGGTTTCGGCGATAGCGGCAGATGCCAGGCGCAGCATGTTGAAGCTGCCGATCAGGTTGACGTTGATCACTTGGCTGAAACTGGCGAGCCCATGCGGGCCGTTCTTGCCAAGGATCTTCTCGCCGCGCACGATGCCAGCGCAATTGACCAGGCCGTTGAGACCGCCAAAGGCTTTGACCGTCGCCTGCACTGCGGCTTCGGCGGCGGCTTCGTTGCTGATGTCGGCCACCACACTTTGCGCACCAAGACGTTGAGCCTGAGCCGCTACAGCCTCGGCATTCATGTCCACCAGCATCACTTTGGCGCCAGCCGCGACCAGCATTTCAGCTGTTGCCGCACCCAGGCCGGAAGCACCGCCGGTGACGAGAAAAACCTTGTTTTCGATCTGCATCATTGTTTCCTTGGATTCAAGCTGAAACGTTCTTCGCGGCGGCCTCTTGAGCCTTGGCGATTTCCTGGTTGCGCAAGATAAAGCGCTGCAATTTGCCGCTTGGGGTTTTCGGCAACTCGCTGACAAATTCGATTTCACGGGGGTAAGAATGCGCCGCCAGACGCTTGCGCACGTGTTGGCGCAGTTCTTCGGCCAGCTCCGGCGTGGCGCGGTATTGCGAGCAAATCACCACGAAGGCTTTGACCAGCTCGGTACGCTCCGGATCGGGTTTGCCGACCACGGCGGCCTCGACCACAGCCGGGTGTTCGATCAACGCGCTTTCCACGTCGAACGGGCCGACGCGGTAGCCGGACGTGGTGATCACGTCATCGCTGCGACCGACGAAACTGATGCTGCCGTCAGGGTTCCATTCCACGGTATCGCCGCTCAGGTAATAGTCGCCGACGAACGCTTTGGTCGGCGCGCCTTCGTAACCGTTGAACCAGCACATCGGCGACTGGCTGCGGTCGATGGCCAAAATGCCCGGCTGACCCACACCCAGCTCTTTGTACGCTTCGTCCAGCACCACGATGCGGTGGCCGGGTGAAGCAAAACCGGCGGCGCCGACGTGCACGGGATGTTCCAGTGCGTGGTGGTTGCACAGGACCATACCCAGTTCGGTCTGGCCGTAATGGTCGTGAATCACCACGCCAAGGTTATCGGCGAACCAACGGATGACTTCCGGGTTCAGCGGCTCTCCGGCGCTGCTGACGATGCGCAGCTTGCCCTTGATCGACTTGGCAAACTCGTCGCCGCCCGCGATCAGCAGACGGTACGCGGTCGGTGATYCGGTGAGGTTGGTGATGCCGTACTTGTTGATCACCCGGCAGGTGCTTTCGAGGGTAAACGGGCCATCGTAGAAGGTGATCGGATGCCCCATCGCCATCGGCCCGGTGACCCCGAAATAGATGCCATAGGCCCAACCCGGGTCGGCGACGTTCCAGAACGCGTCTTCAGGGCGCAAATCCACGGCGTCGCGGGTGTAGCTCTGGAACGCGACGATGGCCTTGAGCGGCACCGACAGCGCTTTCGAGGGACCGGTGGTGCCCGAGGTGAACATCAGCAGGAACGGGTCTTCGCCGGTCAGCAGCACCGGTTCGCAGTCTGCGGAAAAATTGGCCAGTTCGGCCCAGAAACTGAAATCGCCCTGCACGATGCCCGTGCCTTTAGGGCCACCGACCGTGACGATGGTCGGGCAGTCGGCGACTTCCGCGAGTTTCGAGCGATTGACCGCGTCGGTCACCACCACTTTGGCACCCGAGCTGCCGAGACGGTGTTCAATGGCTTTGGGGCCGAAAGCGGTAAACAGTGGCTGATACACCGCGCCGATGCGCCAGGTGGCGAAGACGGTGATCAATAGTTCGATATTACGTGGCAGGAGGCCGGCGACCTTGTCGCCCTTTTTCACCCCTTGGGCCAGCAGGAAATTGGCAAACCGTGCCGCTTTGTCCTGCAAGTCAGTGAAGGTGTACGAAGCGCTGGCGCCATCGCGCCCTTCCCAGAACAGCGCAATGCGCCCCGGCAAGGCGTGCCGGTCGCAACACTCGACGCAGGCGTTGAGCGCTTGCAAGGAACCACTGAGTGCGGCATCGACGGTGTGCTGATAATTGAACTGTGATGTGGCAGACAAGTAATCGCGCATTGCCAGAATCCCTCGGTATTTTTATTAGGTTGGGGGAACCGTATAAACCAGAGAAATACTCGCTCCGTGCGTAGAACGGGGCAATGGTCAAAGCCTTCAGATTGCGTGACTGGTTTGGCCAAAATTCAAGAGGTGTGCCGCCTGGGCGCACGCTTTCGCGGGCAAGCCACGCTCCCACATTTGCAATGCACTCCCCTGTGGGCGTGGCTTGCCCGCGATGGCGTCAGTCGATCCAATATGGGGACCGGATCAGTGCGCCTCGTTAAGGATCAAACTCCGGTAATGCCCCGGATTGGACCCCGACCACTTGCGAAACGCCTTGTAGAACGAACTCGCATCGGCAAACCCCAGCCGGGCCGCAATCTCGGCGAAGCTGATGTTCGGCTCTGCCAGCCAAACGATCGCCAGTTCCTTGCGCACGCTGTCCTTGAGCCCTTGGTAGGTCTGCCCTTCTTCCGCCAGACGTCGGCGCAAGGTCGAGGCGGACATGTGCAGTTGCTGCGCCAACGGTTCGGTTTCCGGCCAATGTTCTGCGGGCAAGTGCCGCAAATTCTGTTTGATGCGGCTCGCCAGGCTCTCAGGATCACGGTACTTGACCAGAATATTGGCCGGCGCGTGCGCCAGGAAACGCTTGAGTTCTTCCGGGCTGCGCTTGATCGGCAAGTCCAGGCACTCAGCCGAGAAAATCATCCGCGTGCGCGGCCGGTCGAAGCGCAGGTTTTCGGAGAACATCACCTGATAGTCGCCGCAAAAATCCGGCGCCGGGCAGCGCAATTCGATGGCCAGGATTGGAATCCGCCGCCCCGCGAGCCAACAGGCAACGCCGTGAACGATCATCCAGTAGGTGAAATAAGTGAAGGCACGACGCGGATCCTGATCGTCTTCCGCCAGCACGATTTCGGCCAGGCTTTGCTGGCGAACCAGCTGCGCGGGCATGTTTTCAAGCATCAGCGACAGAAAACCCAGGCCCGAGGTCAGCCCAGCGGCCAGGCTCGGCTGGACCATCGAGCAACGACACAGAAACTCAAGACTGCCGGATTTGAGCTTGCGCGGGTCCATGCCAAAAAACTCATCGTCACCGCGTCGCGCCAGCAGGCGCCACAACCGCGCATAGGCCGTCGCCGGAACTCGCGCGTCAGGGGTTTGCAACCATGCCGGATCGATGCCGACCTTGTTCAACACCTCATCGGTGGCCTGGCCCGGGGCGCAGCTTTGCAACAGCGCTTCGCGCACCAGTTGAATGGAGATGGTGTCTTTTTCCGACATTGAGCGCGGTGAGCCCTGTTGTTTTTTGAGTGCGGGCATCTTACCGCAGCACGCTTGAGCAAAGGAGATCCTGTGGGAGCGGGCTTGCCCGCGAAAGCGGTGGATATGCCGACATATGTATCGAAGGTGACTGCGTCATCGCGGGCAAGCCCGCTCCCACAGTGATGTTCAGGGTTGTTCAGCTTAGGTTCAGGTAAATGTCAATTATTTGCATATGTGAATGAATGTCATTATGTTACAAATTAGCACCCTAACTAATTGTGTCCCGGTGCTGAATGCTCGTCCCTTTCCTGATCATGCTGCGCGAAGGCATCGAAGCCGCGTTGATCGTTGGCATCATCGCCAGCTACCTCAAGCAAACCGGCCGGGGTCAGTGGATGCCCGCGGTGTGGATCGGTGTGTTCCTCGCTGCGGCGTTGGCCCTGCTGGTGGGGGGTGGTCTGGAGCTGGTCAGCGCCGAATTCCCGCAGAAACAACAAGAGCTGTTTGAAGGCGTGATCGGTCTGCTGGCCGTCGGCATTCTCAGTTCGATGGTGTTCTGGATGCGCAAAGTGGCGCGCTCGATCAAACATTCGCTGCAGGCGTCCCTCGATCACGCGCTGGCCGGCTCCAGACACCAGGTCATCGCCCTGATCGCCATGGTGTTTTTCGCCGTGGCCCGGGAAGGCCTGGAGACGGTGTTCTTCCTGCTGGCGGTGTTCCAACAGAGCGAGGGCCCGGCCGCGCCCATTGGCGCCCTGCTCGGCCTGATCCTGGCCATCGCCGTCGGTTTCCTCATCTACAGCGGCAGCATGCGCCTGAACCTTGGTGCATTTTTCCGCTGGACCGGGTTGTTCATCCTGTTCGTGGCCGCCGGCATTCTCTCCAATTCGGTGCAGGCGCTGCATGAAGCCGGGCTATGGAATCACCTGCAAACCGTGCTGTTCGACTTCAGCGCAACGCTGCCGATGGACGGCCCGTTGGGCTCGGTGCTGGCGGGCATGTTCGGCTATCAGGACGCCCCAACGGTCAGCACCCTCGGTGCCTACCTGATTTATCTGGTAGTGGCGTTGGTGATGTTTTTCGTCCCGGCCCCCACGCCCGCCAAACAGCCTTCTTCCGTTTCCAGTCAGTAAGGGCCTTCATGTCAAAGCCTATTCCTACAGCCGGCCCGTCCCGGGCCTTGCGTTGGGCAGTGGCCGGTTCGGTGATCGTGATGATCGCCGCCGGTGGCCTGTTCTATTACGCCTCGAAAATGGCCGCCGCCAAGCGCCAGGCCAACCATGACGACGTGGTGGTCAACATTCACCCGCACAGCTGCGAGCCCAATGCGCTGACGGTCCCGGCCGGTCGCGCCAGTTTCCGCATCGTCAACCGCTCGGACCGCGCTGTTGAATGGGAAATCCTCGACGGTGTGCTGGTGCTCGAAGAGCGCGAGAACATCGCGCCGGGCCTGAGCCAGGTGATCAACGCCAACCTGTTGCCCGGCGACTACACCATCACTTGCGGTTTGCTCAGCAACCCGCGCGGCACCTTGCACGTGACCCCGACCGAGGCGTCCGAGGCCGCCGCAAAAGCCAAACCGTCGATGGTCGCGTTCGTTGGTCCGTTGTCAGAATTTCGCGTGTACCTGAGCATGCAAGGCACGGCGTTGATCAAAGCCGTTACCGCGCTTGAGCAAGCCATCGAGGTCGGCGACCTAAGCCAGGCGCAATCCTTGTATGCGCCGGCCCGCGCTGCGTATCAACGCATCGCCCCGGCCGCCCAGCGCTTGGCCGAGCTGGATAACGCGATCAATGCCCGCGCCGACTATTTCCAAAAACGCGAGCAGGACCCGGCCTTCGTCGGCTTCCATCGCCTGGAATATGCGCTGTTCCAGCAACGTAGCCTCGATGGTTTGGCCCCGGTTGCCCAACGTCTGACCGCTGACGTCACCACGCTCAAGCAGCAACTGCTGGCCGAACCGCTGCCGCCGGAGCAACTGGTGAGCATTGTGGTGCGCAACCTCAATACCCTCGCTGATGTACGTGCCAGCAGCGGTGAAGAAGAACGCTACAGCCACACCGACCTGAACGGTTTTGCCGCCAACCTCGACGTCGCCCGCAAAGTTGTCGACTTGCTGCGCCCGATGCTGAGCACATCCGCCGCCGATTTACTGCCCACGCTCGACAGCGCCATCGTCGCCTTCGACACCGAACTTAACGGCCTCAAGGTCAACGATGGTTACGCCCGCTACGACAGCGTCAGCGCCGAACAGCGCAAAAAAATCGCCGAAAAGGCTCAGGCACTGGCCGGCGCCCTCGATGCCATCGATCCCGCCCTTGGCCTCTCCGGCCTGTAAGCAGAAGACTTGAACCCATGAATGACTCAGAGCAATTCAACCTCCAGCGTCGCCGGATATTGATGGGCATGGGCGCGGCCGGCGTGGCGTTGAGCTGTCCGGTCATGGCCGCCAGCCCCGCGCAGGTCACTGAAGCGCCGAGCAGCGACAAGACTGAAGACCGCCATGAATTCCACGGCAAACACCAGGCTGGCATCGTCACCCCACKTCCGGCATCCGGCATGCTGGTGTCGTTTGATGTGCTGGCCACTGACCGAGCCGACCTCGAACGGCTGTTTAGCACCCTCAACGAGCGCATCGCGTTCTTGATGAAGGGCGGCCCGGTAACCCAGGTCGATCCGAAACTGCCGCCAGTGGATTCCGGGATTCTTGGCCCGGTGGTCACACCGGACAACCTGACCATCACTGTGTCGGTGGGAGAGTCGTTGTTCGACGAGCGTTTCGGTCTGGCCAGCGTCAAACCCAAGCGACTGGCGCGCATGGTCGGTTTCCCCAACGATGCACTGGAGGCTGACTGCTGCCACGGCGACCTGAGCCTGCAGTTCTGCTCCAACACTACCGACACCAACATCCACGCCCTGCGCGACATCGTTAAAAACCTGCCGGACTTGCTCCTGGTGCGCTGGAAACAGGAAGGCAGCGTGCCGCCGCAAGCTCCGGCGAAACCGGGTGTTCCGGCGCAGAGCGCGCGCAATTTCCTGGGTTTTCGCGACGGCTCGGCCAATCCTGATTCGAACGATGCCAACGTCATGGACCGCATCGTCTGGGTCCGACCCGGCAGCGATGAACCAGGCTGGGCAACCCATGGCAGCTATCAAGCGGTGCGGATCATCCGCAATTTCGTTGAGCGCTGGGACCGTACGCCGTTGCAAGAACAGGAAACCATCCTCGGACGGGTCAAAAGCACCGGTGCGCCCATGGGTGGCGCCCATGAAACCGAAGTCCCGGACTACGCCAAGGACCCGCAAGGCAAGCTGACCAGACTCGACGCGCACATCCGGCTGGCCAACCCGCGCACCGCCGCCACCCAAGCCAATCTGATCCTGCGCCGGCCGTTCAACTACTCCAATGGCGTGAACAAAAACGGCCAGCTCGACATGGGCTTGTTGTTCATCTGCTACCAGGCCGATCTGGAAAAAGGCTTTATCACCGTGCAAACCCGTCTGAACGGCGAGCCGCTGGAGGAATACCTGAAACCCGTCGGCGGCGGCTACTTCTTCACCCTGCCAGGTGTCACCAGCGACCAGGACTTCATCGGTCGCTCGCTGCTTCATGCCACATCCTCAACAACAACCGCCTGACAACTCCCAACACGGAACCGCCCATGAAAAAGTCGCCACTCGCTTTACTGCTGACCCTTGGCTTGCTCAACACTCCGCTTTCGGCGTTCGCGACCACAGCGCCGATGGACCTGGTGGGGCCGGTTTCGGACTATAAGATTTACGTCACAGAGCAACTGGACGAATTGGCCAGCCACACCCAACAGTTCACCGACGCGGTGAAAAAAGGTGATCTGGCCACCGCGCAAAAGCTCTACGCCCCGACCCGCGTTTACTACGAGTCGATCGAGCCGATTGCCGAGCTGTTCAGTGACCTGGACGCGTCCATCGATTCGCGCGTAGACGACCACGAAAAAGGCGTGAAAGCCGACGACTTCACTGGCTTCCACCGCATCGAGTACTCGCTGTTCTCGGAAAAAAGCACCCAAGGCCTGGGCGATTTGGCCGACGGCCTGAACAAAGACGTCAAGGACCTGCAAACCCGCGTGGCCGGCCTGACCTTCCCGCCTGAGAAAGTCGTCGGTGGCGCGGCGGCGCTGCTCGAAGAAGTCGCGGCCACCAAGATCTCCGGTGAAGAAGACCGCTACAGCCACACCGACCTCTATGACTTCCAGGGCAACGTCGACGGCGCGAAGAAAATCGTCGACCTGTTCCGTCCGCAGATCGAGAAGCAAGACGCGGCATTCATCGCCAAAGTCGACAAGAACTTCGCGACCGTGGACAAGATCCTGGCCAAGTACAAGACCCAGGATGGCGGTTTCGAAACCTACGACAAGGTGAAAGAGAATGACCGTAAAGCGTTGGTTGGGCCGGTGAATACCTTGGCTGAAGACCTGTCGACGTTGCGCGGCAAACTGGGTTTGAACTGATCGTTTTCTAGCGTCTGAGCGGGCCCCATCGCGGGCAAGCCCGCTCCCACAGAGGATCTTCGGTGTTCACAAGATCTGTGGGAGCGGCGGTGCGACGATTCGACTTGCCCGCGATGGCATTATCACTGCCACCGATACTCCTCCTGCCTTGCACATAACCCGCGCTACTATCCCCCCCACTCTAAAAGCTCACGGACGACTCCCCCATGACCACCCCTGCCTTCGATCTGCGCCCATTGATGGTCGCGAACATGGCCTGTTCCATGTCGATGATGGCGTTCGTATCGCTGATCGGCCCGATTGCCCGCGTGCTGGGCCTGGCCACCTGGCAGGCTGGTGCGGCGGTGACGGTGTCCGGGGTGATCTGGATGCTGCTCGCCCGCCCTTGGGGCCAGGCCAGTGACCGCTATGGTCGACGACGAATATTGCTGATCGCCACCGCTGGCTTCACCCTCGCCTATTGGGCCTTGTGCCTGTTCATCGATGCTTCGTTGCGATTTCTACCCTCGGCGCTGCTGGGGTTCATCGGCGTGATGATCGGGCGCGGTTTGATCGGTGTGTTCTATGCGGCGATTCCGGTGGGTGGCAACGCGCTGATCGCCGACAACATCGAACCGCAACACCGCGCCAAAGCCATGGCCGCCTTGGGTGCCGCCAATGCGTGCGGCCTTGTAATCGGCCCGGCCATCGCCGCATTGCTGTCACGCTTCAGTTTGAGCCTGCCGTTCTACGCCATGGCCGTCCTGCCGCTGCTGGCTTTTCTGGTGTTGCACTTCAAGCTCAAAGGGCAAGAACTGCACCTGCGCCAGGCGCCGCGCAAGGTACACCTGAACGATCCACGCCTGCGCCGGCCCATGGCTGTCGCGTTTGTCGCGATGCTGTGTGTGTCGATTGCGCAGATCACCGTCGGTTTTTTCGCCCTCGACCGCCTCGGCATGAGCCCGGCCGACGCCGCGCAAACAGCAGGCATCGCCCTGACCATGGTCGGTTTCGCGTTGATCTGTGCGCAATTGGTGGTGCGCAGACTCGATTGGCCGCCATTGCGGTTGATCCGCGCCGGGGCGCTGGTGGCATCAGCAGGATTTGCCGGCAGCATTCTCGCGAATACGGCGTGGGGGTTGTGGCTGTGCTTTTTCGTGTCGGCGGGCGGGATGGGCTTGATCTTCCCGTCCTTTGCCGCGTTGGCCGCCAATGCGGTCGAGGCCTCGGAGCAAGGCGCGACGGCGGGCACCATCGGCGCGGCACAAGGGTTCGGCGTGGTGATCGGGCCGTTGGCGGCCACTCTGATTTACGACCTCGAACCCCGCCTGCCCTATCTGGTGGCCGCGGCGTTACTGCTGTTGGTGGCTTTGTGGCCAAAGCCCCGCGAACTGGAGCTTACAAAATGCGATACAGCAGACGCTCGATCCGCACCCGACTGACGCGGGTGAGAAACTTGGCCACCGCCGGCGGGTAATCCAGCAGCGTTTCAAGGTCCTGGTATCGCTCGATTCGCTGGGTATTCTGGAAAATCTGCACCAGTTCGCCAGCGCGCGACTCAAGCAATTCGCCTTTCGGGTCATCGATCAGCAGTGCGTTTTCCAGGTCAAGACGGAACGCCCGCGGGTTGAGGTTGTTGCCGGTCAGCAAGGTGTAGCGCTGGTCGATCCACATGCCTTTGAGGTGATAGGTGTTGTCGCCATCACGCCACAAATGCAGGTTCAATTTGCCGCTGTCGATACTGTGCTGATGCTTTTTGGCAAAGCGTCGCAGGCTGATCTCGTAGAGATACGGCAACGCGGCGATCACCTTGAACGGCTCACTCGGCGGAATGTAGAAGTCGTTGGCGGTCTTGTCACCGACCACAATATCGATCTTCACGCCCCGGCCCAGCGCCCGGTTTATTTCCCGAGTCACCGCCAGTGGCAGGTTGAAGTACGGCGTGCAGATGGTCAGTTGGTGCTGGGCGCTGGCGATCAACTCGCAAATCACCCGATTCAATGGATTGTTCTTGCCTACACCGAGTAACGGACTGACGGATAAACCACCTTTTTCCGTGGTGCCCGCCGTGGTGTCGTACGCGGCATGCTTGAGGCGGCTGCGCAAGTCACCGATATCGTGGCGCAGGCTGCGAGTGGTCGGCAGGTTCGGCAAATCGAGGCGATGCACGGCCTTGGAAGCGATGAAACCGTGCTGGACAAGGTGTTGCATCGAATTGGCCAGCGCCTGGTTTTCCAGTACGTGATAACGGTCAAAGCGGTATTTGTCGAACTTGTGCAGGTACACGTTGTTCAGGCTCGCACCGCTATAAATCACACAGTCATCGATCACAAAGCCCTTCAAATGCAGCACGCCGAACAGCTCACGCGTCTGCACCGGCACGCCATACACCGGCACTTCACTTGCGTGGGTACGCGTCGCTTCCTGATACCAGGCCGAGTTGCCCGGTTGCTTGCCGGCACCAATCAAACCGCGTTGGGCGCGCAACCAGTCAACCACCACGACCACGTCCAGTTCCGGACGCGCCAGTTTGGCGGCGTGCAAGGCATCGAGGATTTCCTGGCCCGCTTCATCTTGTTGCAGATACAGCGCAACGATATAGATGCGCCGGGTCGCTTGGGCGATTTTCTCCAGCAGGCAGCGACGAAACCCGGCAGCGCCAGACAGGATGGTGACGGCATCGGCGGTCAGCGGAAAACTGCGCAGTTTGGGCAGCAGAGAGCGTTTGAAAAGCGACGGCATAGGGCTCGCAATGGGTCAATTCCGAATAGTCACAGAGCTTACACGATGGATCAGTTTGGGTCTTGTTACGGTCTGTAATGCCGCCTCAGTTCGCTCCTGCGCTCTGGGTGGGAATGGCTCCGCGTTCGCTTCTAAATGCGACGCGGAGCGTCACCGGATGCATTCCCACGCAGAGCGTGGGAACGATCTTTAAACAGGCGTAAAATTTTTTATTGACCATGAAGAATGATCGTTCTACTGTTCAGCACATGAACAAAATAACCAGCAACGACACACGCGACATCATTCTGGATGTCACCGAAAAGTTGATCTACAAAAGTGGTATCGCTGCCACTGGCATGGATCTTCTGGTGAAAACCGCCGGCGTCTCCAGAAAAAGTATTTACCGCTACTTCACCAACAAGGAGGAGCTGACCGTTGCGGCCCTGCAACGGCGCGACGTGCGCTGGATGCACTGGTACCGGACGGAAGTCGGCATGGCCGAGACCCCGGCCGACCGGCTGCTGAACCTGTTTACCGTGCTCAAGGCCTGGTTTGCCTCGGACGGCTTCCGCGGCTGCGCTTTCATCAACACCAGTGGTGAAACCGGCGACCCGCAAGACCCGGTTCGCCTGGTTGCCAAAGAACACAAACAGAAGCTGCTCGACTACGTGCGCGAGCTCTGTACCGAACATGGCGCTGCCGACGCGGAAACACTGGCCAAACAGCTGCTGATCCTGATCGACGGTGCCATTACCGTAGCGCTTGTGATGGGTGATCACAGTGCCGCCGATAATGCGCAATGCATGGCGCGAAAGTTATTGGACCTGTAACCACTTTATATAAGCCTGACAACTTGGTTTAACTTTACTTTTACTGGGAGACATTAAATGTCTAACGCAGAAGTTCGTCCGCCATTGCCGCCCTTTACCCGTGAATCAGCCATCGAAAAAGTTCGCCTGGCCGAAGACGGCTGGAACTCACGCGATCCGGAACGGGTGTCGCTGGCCTATACGCTGGACACCAAGTGGCGTAACCGCGCCGAGTTCRCCTACAACCGTGAAGAAGCCAAGGGTTTCCTGACCCGCAAATGGGCCAAGGAACTGGATTATCGCCTGATCAAGGAACTCTGGGCCTTCACCGGCAACCGCATCGCCGTCCGTTACGCCTATGAATGGCACGACGACTCGGGCAACTGGTTCCGTTCCTACGGCAACGAAAACTGGGAGTTCGATGAGAACGGTTTGATGGCTAACCGGTTCGCCTGCATCAACGACCTGCCGATAAAGGAAAGCGACCGCAAATTCCACTGGCCGCTGGGGCGTCGGCCGGATGATCACCCGGGGTTGTCGGACCTCGGCCTTTAAGTTCACCTAAATCCAACTGTAGGAGCCGGGCTTGCCCGCGATGGCGATGTCACAAGCAACTGAAGTGTTGAATGTGATGCCGCC
>NZ_JBFUBK010000046.1:0-43425 GCF_056405815.1 Pseudomonas sp. P1_F1_2
AATGCTAATGCTCGCTTCCTGTTGCGTCAACTGGAGGGCGCGAGAGCGGAAATGGCCTTGGCAGTGAGTGCCTACAACCTAAAACGCGCAATTAGTGTGCTCGGGGCCCGCCAATTGATGGCGTTAATGGGCTGAAAGGCTTTTTTCGCCTGTCGCCCGCACCAAAACAAACGCCCCGAACAAGTCGGGGCGTTTGTTGGGCCGGCCTTCAGCGCGTTTTCACACAGTCTGTTCGGGCCCCTTTTTCACGCCTGCATAAAACCGTTTTCATGACACTTTTGTTTCAATCACTTCCTTGGCTATGTAATGCTGGCGCTCAGACCGTTAGCCAACTACAGCTTAAGTACAGAACGTAGAAAAACGCGCGGTACCGTCAACTTGCCCCGCTGGGGCGCGACCATCACAGGGGGCCTTTATGCTCACCCTGCTCAATTTGTTATCGGCCGTGGCCTTGTTGATCTGGGGCACGCACATTGTCCGAACCGGCATTTTGCGGGTCTACGGGTCCAACCTGCGCCATGTGATTGGCCAGAACATGTCCAAGCGCTGGCTGGCGTTTCTCTCCGGGATCGCGGTGACCGCGATGGTCCAGAGCAGTAACGCCACCGCCATGCTGGTCACCTCGTTTGTCGGCCAGGGCCTGATGGCGCTGACTCCGGCACTGGTAACCATGCTCGGGGCGGATGTTGGTACGGCGCTGATGGCGCGGGTGCTGACCCTGGACCTGTCGTGGCTGTCGCCGCTGCTGATCTTTGTCGGGGTGATTTTATTTCTGTCGCGCAAACAGACCCGACTCGGGCAGATGGGGCGCGTGGCGATTGGCCTTGGGCTGATCATTCTGGCGTTGCAACTGATTGTGGAGGCTGCTGCGCCGATCACCCACGCCAAAGGGGTAAAAGTGATCTTCGCCTCGCTGACCGGCGACATTTTGGTCGATGCCCTGGTCGGCGCATTGTTCGCGATGATCTCCTACTCGAGCCTGGCCGCCGTGCTGCTGACCGCGACCCTGGCCGGTGCCAAGGTGATCAGCTTGCCGGTGGCCATCGGCCTGGTGATTGGCGCCAACATTGGCAGCGGCGTCCTCGCGTTCCTCAGTACCAGCATGCAGAACCCCGCCGGGCGCCAAGTGGCGCTGGGCAGCCTGTTGTACAAACTGATCGGCCTGTTGTTGATCATTCCGGTGCTGAACCCATTGGTACACTGGCTCGATAGCCTGGACTTCAGTCCCCAGGAAACAGTCATTGGCTTTCACTTGCTCTACAACAGCGTCCGCTGCTTGATCCTGCTGCCGACCGTCGGTCCGATGGCCAGGCTGTGCGCCTGGCTGTTGCCGGAGCGGCCGGAAGTCAACGGAACCGCCAAACCCCGCCATCTCGATCTCACCGCGCTGGTCACACCGAGCCTGGCGCTGGCCAATGCGGCCCGGGAAACCCTGCGCATGGGCGATCTGATCGACAACATGCTGGAAGCGATGCTCGATGTGTTGAATGGCAAGCAAACGGCCGTTACCCAGGAAGTGCGTCGTCTGACCGATGATGTCGACGCACTCTACAGCGCGATCAAGCTCTATCTGGCGCAAATGCCCCGCGAAGACCTCAGCGACCAGGACAGCCGGCGCTGGGCAGAAATCATTGAGTTGACGATCAACCTCAAGCTCGCCAGCGACCTGATTGAACGCATGCTGCGCAAGGTTCAGCAGCAGAAAACCTCACACCGCCGGTCCTTTTCCGAGGTCGGGCTGGAGGAGTTGTCAGGATTGCAACGTCAGTTGATCTCCAATTTGCGGCTAGGATTGTCGGTGTTCCTGAGCGCTGACAAGGAAAGTGCTCGCCAGTTACTGCGTGAGAAACGCCGTTTTCGCGCACAGGAGCGGCGTCTGGCCCATGCCCATGTCAGCCGGTTGCAGCTTAAGATTGTGCAAAGTATCGAGACCAGCTCGTTGCATCTGGAGCTGATCGCCGACATGAAACGTTTGAATTCGCTGTTCTGCAGCAGTGCGTACGTGGTGCTTGAAACGTCCGACACCGGCGCGCTGGCGGTCGATGATTTGGCTGACATCACGCATTCACCCTGAACGTCCACCGTTGTCTGAAGTCTGTTGAACTGCGCTCGCCGTATGGAAGCTCGTTATGCGTTGCCTGTTGTTTGCCTGTTTGTTGCTTGGCTCACTCCCTTCGTTTGCCCTGGATCGCTTTCAGGTCGAGGGTTATACGCTGCCCAATGGCCTGCAATTGCTGCTCAAGCCGGGCACCGAGCGCGGGCATGTGGCGATTCGTCTGGTCGTCGGCGTCGGTCTGGATGATTTCAGCTGCGATGACAAAGAACTGCCCCACCTGCTGGAGCACTTGCTGTTCAGTGGTATCGATGCCACCGGCGAAGGCGGCCTGGAAGAGCGCATGCAAGCGCTGGGGGGTGAGTGGAACGCGTTCACCAGTAACGCCGACACGACATTCGTCATCGAGGCACCGGCGAAAAACCAGCGCAAGGTCCTCGACCTGTTGCTGGCGCTGTTGACCCAGACCCGAATCGACGACAACGCCATCAACGCTGCCAAGCAAGTGGTCGAGCGCGAAGATGGCGGTCATTACACACACCTGCAACGCTGGCTCGATCGACAGGACCTCGGTCACACGGCCAGTAATCAACTGGCGGTGGAGCTGGGCCTCAAATGCCCGCAGCGCGCCGAAGTCGATCACCTGACCCGCGAGCAACTGGAGAAAGTCCGCAAGCTTTGGTACGCGCCCAACAACATGACCCTGATCATGGTCGGCGACCTCGACCGATTGCTGCCGGCCTATCTGGAGCGGGCATGGGGTGAGTTGAAAGCGGTCGACCCGAGCGAACACCTGCCCCTGCCGGAAATTCGCGCCAGTGCCGCTCACGAGCGCACGCTGAGTAGCGGTTTCCTTGGCGGCGCGGCCAAGCTGCACTGGCTGGTGCCGGAGCCTGTACTGGACGATCAGCAAGACGAAACGTTAGACCTGCTCAAGGACTATCTGGACTGGGCGCTGTATCGCCAGATGCGCCTGGTCCACAGTTTGTCCTACGGGCCTTCCGCCGAGCGCGAGCTGTTTGGCGGTGTGGGCTTCATGAGCCTGAACGCCGACCTTGAACGTGACAATGTGCCGGAGGCTGAACAAGTCCTCGATGAGTTGAAAGCCCGGTTGCTCAAGGACGGCCTCGACAGCGACACATTCAACCGCCTCAAACAGGCGGCTATTGCCCGCCAGGCCTGGGCCGTGCAGGGCAATAGCGCGTTGGCCGATTATTACTGGAGTGCCCTTGGAGATTACGAGGACGGACGCTTCGCTGACCCGGCCAAAGAACTGCAAGGCGTAACACTGGAGGAAGCCAACAAGGCGTTGCGCGAGTTGTTGCTGCAACCGGGGTATTTGCGGATCGAGAAGCCACTGATGAGTGATGACCAGTTGGTTTTGGTGATTGGCGGGGTGTTGGCGCTGATTGCGCTGATACTGCTGAGCTGGCGCTTGCACCGAAAATCGCCGCCGCCGGTGTAGCAGCTGCCGAAGGCTGCGTTCGGCTGCGAAGCAGTCGTTAAACCCTTCACCACGGTGTATCAGGAACATTTGACACAATAGATTTGCGACTGCTGCGCAGCCGAACGCAGCCTTCGGCAGCTGCTACACGGGTTCCGGCTCCGGCCGCGGGCCTCGCCACACCGCCCCCCGGCGGGTAACCTGTCGAGGATTTTTCCTACGACGAATGTGAACCGCCAAATGCCGACCCTGACCCTTTTCGTCCAGCGCATCCTGGAATTGATGAAGCGCTATCCTGGGGTCATTGCGCTCGGCGGGTTCATTTCCGGTGTCGGCAGCTTCATCCTGGTGGATCGCCAGCAAGGCCTGGCGACCTGGATCACCATCATTATGGTGCTCAGTTGGGTCTGGCTGATGCTGGAAAACAGCCTGACCAAGCTGTTCGCCAAAATCTTCAAACGCGAAATTCCCCAGCCGCTGCTGCGTTACGCCACGCAGATGATCCACCAGGAAAGCCTGTTCTTTGTCCTGCCGTTCTTCTTCATCACCACCACCTGGAACAGCGGCCAACTGTTCTTCACCGGCCTGCTGGGTATTGCGGCGCTGATTTCCATCACCGACCCGCTCTACTACAAATGGCTGGCCCCCCGGCGCTGGGCGTTCCTGGCGCTGCACACGCTGACCCTGTTTGCCGCGTTGCTGACCGCCCTGCCCGTCATCATGCACCTCACCACGTCCCAGAGTTTCAAGTGGGCGCTGGGTATCGCCGTGCTGCTGTCGTTCCCGAGCCTGGCGTCGATCTTCCCGATCCGTACCGTGCGCAACGCCTTGGCGATTCTGAGTATCACGCTGGGCATCGGTGGCCTCGGCTGGGTCATGCGTTCATGGGTGCCGCCGGCGACCCTGTGGATGACCGACGTGGCGATCAGCACGCAAATGCAGGACCGCACCCCCGGCAAGAGTCTGGATCAAGTCAGCGCCGAGCAGATCCGTGGTGACGGGTTGTACGCCTACACTGCGATCAACGCCCCGCGCGGCCTGGATGAGCGGATTTATCACGTGTGGCAGTTCAACGGTAAAGAAGTCGACCGCATCCCGCTGGATATCCACGGTGGACGCAAGGAAGGCTACCGCGCCTGGACGCATAAGCAGAACTTCCCGGGCAACCCGGCAGGTAAATGGCAGGTCCGGGTGCTGACCGAAGACGGTCAGCTTATCGGTGTGCTGCGCTTCACCGTAACGGACAGCACACCGACCAAAGAAAAGTAACGCGGTTCGTGCTATTACGTAGCTCTACGCATTTACCGAACAAGCACGGAGTTTATGACCAGCAGCACAATGGCCGGCAATGCCCAACTGGACGCTTCTCACTCCCCTGCACAGCTGCGGGTTACGGGTGACTGGACGCTCGCCCATTACGCTGATCTCAAGCACCTGTGCGAAAAACTTCGCGACCAATACAACGACGACACCCACATCGACCTCAATCATCTGGGCGCCCTCGATACGGCCGGCGCCTCGTTGTTGGTGGAGTTGCTGGGGGCCGAGCGGCTCGGTCGCTCCGCCGAACATCCCGATTGCACGCTCTCCACTGCCGATCGCGCGTTGCTGCAAACCATCTACTGCTCAATGACCAATTTCTGCGTACCGATCAAGGAACCGGAAGTCAGCGTCAGTATTCAATTGTTGACCCGAATTGGCCGCGCCGTGGACACGGTCTGGCAGGACACCCTGCAACTGTTGGGCTTCGTCGGGCTGATTATCGAAACCATCGCCCGCGGCCTGTTTCAACCCAAGCGCTGGCGCATCACGCCGATGGTGGCGCACATCGAACAAACCGGTCTCGATGCCGCGCCCATCGTCGCCCTGCTGACGTTTCTCGTGGGCGCGGTGGTGGCGTTTCTCGGGGCGACCGTGTTGGCCAATTTCGGCGCGACGGTATTTACCGTGGACCTGGTGGCCTTTTCATTCCTGCGTGAGTTTGCCGTGTTGCTCACCGCCATCCTGATGGCCGGGCGCACTGCCAGTGCGTTCACCGCGCAGATCGGCTCGATGAAGGCCAACGAAGAAATCGACGCCATCCGTACCTTGGGCCTCGACCCGATGGAATTGTTGGTGGTGCCGCGCGTCCTGGCGTTGCTGGTGTCGTTGCCGATGCTGACCTTCCTGGCAATGGTCTCGGGGATTGTCGGCGGCGGCGTGGTGTGTGCGGTGGCGCTGGATATTTCACCGGCAATGTTTCTGTCGCTGCTGCAATCGGACATCGGCGTTCAGCACTTTCTGGTCGGGATCGTCAAAGCGCCGGTTTTCGCCTTTCTGATCGCCTCGATTGGCTGTCTCGAAGGCTTCAAAGTCAGCGGTAGCGCCGAGTCGGTGGGCGCTCACACCACGTCCAGTGTGGTCCAGTCGATTTTTGTGGTGATCGTGCTCGACGCCGTGGCAGCGCTGTTTTTCATGGAGATGGGCTGGTGAGTCGTTTACCCCGAGCGCCTTCTGAGGCGGTGATCGAAGTCCGTGGGCTGTGCAATCGCTTCGGCAGTCAGAGCGTGCACGAAAATCTCGACCTCGATTTATACAAAGGTGAAATTCTTGCCGTGGTCGGCGGCTCCGGCAGCGGCAAATCGGTGCTGCTGCGCAGCATTATCGGTTTGCGGCAGCCCAGTGAAGGGGTGGTGAGGGTTTTCGGGAAAAACCTGCCGACATTGTCCGAACATGAACGCTCGATGATTGAACGACGCTTCGGCGTACTGTTCCAGCAAGGCGCCCTGTTCACTTCGCTGACCGTGACCGAAAACGTCGCCCTGCCCCTGATCGAACACGCCGGCCTGAGTCGTGAAGATGCCGAACACTTGGCGGCGGTCAAACTGGCACTGGCCGGGCTGCCGCTGTCGGCAGCTGACAAGTACCCCGCTGCGCTGTCCGGCGGCATGATCAAGCGGGCGGCGCTGGCCCGTGCGCTGGCGCTGGACCCGGACATCCTGTTTCTCGACGAACCCACCGCCGGCCTCGACCCGATTGGCGCGGCGGCATTCGATCAGTTGATCCTGACCCTGCGTGACGCGCTTGGGCTGAGTGTTTTTCTGGTGACCCACGACCTCGACACGCTCTATACCATCACCGACCGCGTGGCGGTGCTGGCGCAGAAAAAAGTGCTGGTGGCGGACGCCATCGACAAGGTCTCGGAAACCGACGATCCGTGGATTCACGAATACTTCCATGGCCCTCGCGGCCGCGCGGCGCTGACAGCCGCTCAACAGTTGAACGAGGTCTGACATGGAAACCCGAGCCCATCATGTATTGATCGGCCTGTTCACCGTGATTGTGGTGGCGGGCGCCCTGCTCTTCGGCTTGTGGCTGGCCAAGTCCAGCGTCGACACCGAGTTCAAGGATTACGAAGTGGTCTTCAACGAGGCGGTCAGCGGCCTGTCCAAGGGCAGTTCCGTGCAGTACAGCGGGATCAAGGTTGGCGACGTGGTGACGTTGCGCCTGGACCCCAAAGACCCACGCCGGGTGCTGGCGCGAATTCGCCTGGGCGGTGACACTCCGGTCAAGGAAGACACCCAGGCCAAGCTCGCACTGACCGGCGTGACTGGCACTTCGATCATCCAGCTCAGCGGCGGTACGCCACAAAGCCCGGCGCTCAAGGGCAAGGACGGCAATCTGCCGACCATCGTAGCCTCCCCCTCGCCTATCGCGCGCCTGCTCAATGACAGCAATGACCTGATGTCTGGCGTAAATACATTGATGCAAAACGCCAACCTGCTGTTCTCCACGGAAAACGTCGAGCGCATCAGCAAGACGCTGGAGCATCTGGAACAGACCACCGGCACCATCGCCGATCAGCGTGGCGATATCCGTCAGGCGATGCAGCAACTGGCGTCGGTGGGCAAGCAAGCCAACACCATGCTGGATCAAACCACGGCGTTGATGCGCAACGCCAATGGCCTGCTCAATGACCATGGCAAGCAGGCCATCGGCAGCGCCGAACAGGCAATGAAGTCGCTGGAGCAGTCCACGGCGACGATCAACAAGTTGCTCGTCACCAATCAGGAGTCGCTCAACAACGGCATGCAGGGCCTCAACGGCCTGGCCCCGGCCGTTCGCGAGCTGCGCGAAACCCTGACTTCATTGCGCGCCATCTCTCAGCGCCTGGAGGCAAACCCCAGCGGTTACCTGCTGGGCAGCGACAAGAATAAGGAATTCACCCCATGAAACTGACTCGTATCGCCCTCCTCGCCGGCTTCACGCTGATCAGTTCGTGCTCGATTCTGCCCAAGCCAGAGCCGTTCGATGTGTATCGATTGCCTTCGGCCCAGAGCAACGTGTCAGCCAGTCATGGCACGCCGCAACGCTGGTCGTTGCGCTTGAATAAGCTCCACGCCAGTGATGCGTTGGACGGCCCGAACATTGCGGTAATTCCTCAAGGCGATCTGATCAGCACCTACAAAGGCTCACGCTGGAGTGACCCGGCACCGGTGCTACTGCGCAATCGTCTGCTGGACGGCTTCCAGCAGGACGGCCGGGTACCGCTGCTGAGCACCGATGACAGTATTTTCCACGCGGACCTGGAGTTGGGTGGCCATTTGCAGTCGTTTCAGACCGAATATCAGGGCACGACCGCTAGCGTGGTCGTGAGCCTGGATGCCGTGCTGGTGCGTGGCTACGATCAGCGAATCCTCGCCAGCCGGCGCTTCGAAGTGCGCCAGCCGTTGAGCGATGTGAAGGTGCCGGCGGTAGTGGTCGGGTTTGGCCAGGCGAGTGACCAATTGACGGTGCAGGTGGTGAATTGGGCGGTTGAGCAAGGGCAAAAATCCGCCCCGCCACCTAAACCCTGAAACCAACACGGACCCCTTGTAGGCGTGAGCAGGCTCACTCCTACAGGGGATCGTGGTTAACCGAAGAACCAGTAACAAACCCCGATGGCGCCAAGCACCCCGGCCAATTCAGCCAGCAACGCACACCCCACCGCATGCCGCGCGCGCTGGATGCCTACCGCGCCGAAGTACACCGCCAGCACATAGAACGTCGTCTCGGTGCTGCCCTGGACCGTGGCCGCCACCAGCGCCGGGAAGCTGTCTACGCCGGACGTCTTCATGGTTTCGATCAGCATCGCCCGCGCGGCGCTGCCGGAGAACGGTTTGACCATGGCAGTCGGCAAGGCATCGACGAATCGCGTGTCCCAACCGGCCCACTCCACCAGATGACGAATGCCATCCAGGCCAAAATCCAGCGCGCCGGACGCCCGTAGTACGCCCACCGCGCAGAGCATCGCCACCAGGTATGGCAGCAGATTCTTGGCCACGTCGAAGCCTTCTTTGGCGCCTTCGACGAACGCTTCGTAGACCTTCACTTTGCGTAACGCGCCAATCACCAGGAACAGCATGATCAGCCCGAATAGCGTCAGGTTGCCGAGGATGGACGACAAACCGGCCAGCGCCGTCGCCGACATCGTCGCCAGCAGCGCCATGAAGCCACCGAGGACGAGGGCGCCGGGAATCAGATACGCCAGCACCACCGGGTCCCAGATGCGCAGGCGTTGCATGAACGCGACTGAGAGGAAGCCGACAATGGTCGAACAACTGGTGGCCAGCAGGATGGGCAAGAACACCAGCGTCGGGTCCGGCGCACCTTGCTGGGCGCGGTACATGAAGATCGTTACCGGCAGCAGGGTCAGGGAGGAGGCGTTGAGCACCAGGAACAGGATCTGTGCGTTGCTGGCCACGGTGGCGCTGGGATTGAGCTCTTGCAGCGCCTTCATCGCCTTGAGGCCGATCGGTGTGGCGGCATTGTCCAGGCCCAGGCCGTTGGCGGCGAAGTTCAGGGTGATCAGGCCGATGGCCGGGTGACCGGGCGGCACTTCCGGCATCAATCGCAGGAACAACGGCCCCAGCGCCTTGGCCAGCCACTCGACAATCCCGGCTTTCTCGGCAATGCGCAGAAAACCGAGCCAGAGGGTGAGGGTGCCGAACAGCAATACCATCACTTCCACCGACAGCTTGGCCATGGCGAAAATGCTTTCCACCATCGCCGCGAAGATCCCGGCGTTACCGCCGATCAGCCATTGCGCCAGCGCCGAAACGGCCGCCACGATGAAAAAGCCAAGCCACAGGCCATTAAGCATCAGTCAAATCCCCCGGAAGATGCGGCGAATGATAGCGGGGTAGCCAGAAACGACAAACCCCGGATTTCTCCGGGGTTTGTTTAGACGCGTAACCGCACTTGTAGGAGCAAGGCTTGCCCGCGATCGGGGCGCCTCGGTTTATCAGATGCACCGCGTTATCGTTCATCGCGGGCAAGCCATGCTCCTACAGGGGGCGTGATCAGTTGCGGGTGGTTTCACCTGCCGGCAGCTTTTCCTTGCTGCGCCAGTGCGGCAGGGAGTTCCAGTAGCGCTGACCCTTGGCATCGTCATACATGCCTTCCCAACGTGCGATGACCAGCACGGCGAGGGCGTTGCCGATGACGTTCAGTGCGGTACGGGCCATGTCCATGATGCGGTCGACGCCGGCGATGAATGCCAGGCCTTCCAACGGAATCCCCACGCTGCCCAAGGTGGCCARCAACACCACGAAGGACACGCCTGGAACGCCGGCGATGCCTTTGGAGGTGACCATCAGGGTCAGTACCAGCAACAACTGCTGGCTGATCGACAGGTCGATGCCGTACAGCTGGGCAATGAAGATGGCCGCGATGCTTTGGTACAGAGTCGAGCCGTCGAGGTTGAACGAGTAGCCGGTTGGAACCACGAAGCTGCAAATGGCTTTCGGCGCGCCGTAGGCTTCCATTTTCTCGATCACACGCGGCAGCACGGTTTCGGAACTGGCGGTGGAGTAGGCCAGCACCAGCTCATCCTTGAAGATGCGGATCAGCTTGATCACCGAGAAGCCGAACAGGCGAGCGATCAGGCCCAGCACCACAAACGCGAAGAAGGCGATGGCGAAGTACACCAGCACCACCAGCTTGGCCAGCGGCAGCAGGGACGCGAAGCCAAAGTTGGCCACGGTCACCGCGATCAAGGCGAACACGCCGATCGGGGCGTAGTTCATGATCATGTGAGTGACCTTGAACATGCTTTCCGATACGCCCTGGAACATCTTCACCAGCGGCTCGCGCAGGTCCGATTGCAGGCTCGACAGACCGAGGCCGAACAACACGGAGAAGAAGATGATCGGCAGCATCTCGCCGCGCGCCATGGCCGCGAAGATGTTCGACGGGATCAGGTTGAGGATGGTTTCGACGAACGCGTGTTCATGCTGAACCTCGGCGGCCGTGGCCTGGTACTTGGAAATATCCACGGTACCCAGGGTGCTCATGTCGATGCCGGTGCCCGGATGGAACACGTTGGCCAGCACCAGACCCACCAGAATCGCGATGGTGGTGACGATTTCGAAGTAGACGATGGTCTTCAGGCCGATGCGCCCGAGCTTCTTCGCGTCGCCGACGCCAGCGATACCGACGATCAGCGAGGAAATCACGATCGGGATCACGATCATCTTGATCAGACGGATAAAGATATCGCCTGCCGGTTGCAGGACGTTGCTGATCCACCAGGCTTTTTCGGCACTGAAATGGTTGAGCAGCGCACCAATTGCAATCCCCAATACCAGACCGATGAGGATCTGCCAGGCGAGGCTAAGCTTTGCCTTCTTCATATCATTACCCTTACTTGCGTTTGACTCAGACAGACGCGGTCACTGGAACGCTTGTGGCGAAAAAGTGTTTGCATCTGCCCCCGTATAAGGAGCCCCGGAGCGCTTGTTATGGCTCTCTGGCAGGCGAAAAAAGGCGCAACTATTCCGATGCAAGGGGGCGACGTCTAATGCCGTAAACGCCTACCCTATGCCGAATCGGCATGAGCTTTTCTAAATGAAACTGGCGTCCCAACCGGTTCGAATACGACATTTCGGCAGCTATAAGTGCCGCGAACCGGCCATTTCAGAGGAGGTTGGGTATTTTTCGTGCGAAGGATCACGGGCTAAAAATTCAGAAAAAACCTACGTTTAGCCGCGAAAAATTAGTGTTATTTGTTCACAGCTTTCTCGATATACGGTCGCGAAGAACCATAAGAAACACTGCGTAATGTTTTTGCGGGGATTTAGCGGAAACAGCATAGGGATATAAAAGCCGTTGTCTGGGGGACAATGCGTGCAGCGAGTGAAGCTCTCCGCAAATTCGCCGAGTCCCGATGACCCGGCGAACTTGCGTCGCAGCTTTTGCCTGACCCGGCCCTTGCGCAGGTACTCCCTGTACCCGTAGGTCACTCCGACCCTGTAACAGTCAGAACGTCCCGGCCCCATGGTCATGCGTCTACCTTCTTCGGGTAGCGCAGTAGAAAGAAGCATGGTGCTTCTTTCATATGACGAATTCGCTACCAGTGCGGATTTTTTTGAGCCGTTCCATCAATCAGTCCTGCATGCCCTGATCGCACTTACTTCACCACGCCGCTTTTGCGACGGCACTACCGCCCAGAAGCTGGGCGGCTGCCCGTGTCTTTTGACATAACCCTAAAGTTCACCCTCGGCCGCGACGGCCAAAGAAGAAGGAGGCGATGAACATCACCAGGAACACGACAAAGAGAATCTTGGCGATACCCGTGGCGGTGCCCGCGATACCACCGAAGCCCAGTACTGCAGCGATGATGGCAATGATCAAGAATGTGATTGCCCAGCTCAACATGGTGATTCTCCTTACGCTTCATTATTTAGAAGTGTCGCTTGTGGTGCTTTTCCCGGCGCGCGGTGCACGCCAAGTTCGTTTACCTAGAACACCCAACGCTCCTGGCGCGGCAGCTCATCCAGCGGTTGAGGCTGGTCGACATCCATCATCCGCATGGGAGCGGTGTCAGCCAGGTTGCTGCTGGCGGCGCTGAAGTGGGTTTGAGCTGCATGTTGAATCGACACGTGCGGCGTCTCTGGCTGCTGGCTCTGTTCCCAACGAAGGAACTGTTGGCCGGTGATCAGCGTGATCAGCAATGCCAGCACAACAAACAAGCCTTGTTGGATGTGCAGTGGCGAGATACGCATTTGGGCGGCACGGTGGCTATTCATCCTGTAGCTCCTCCCACTTTGGTGGTGATCTGTCAGGCGGTTATTTAAATGCCCTGATTACCCAGACCATTGCAGTCGGCATGCCAGCTTTTTTTTGCACATAAAATTCAACAAAAACAATTAGTTATAAAGTTTGTGCAAATCGATTGCGACGCATCCTGCACGATGACCCCGGCAGGGTCGTGCGAATTGCACGATAGATTCACCGCCGCTTTGATTATTTTTGAATTGAGCGACCAGCGCAGATGTCAGAGAGGGAGGCGGGCATTCGCCTGGAACCCGATGTTTGGGTAAAAAACCAGACTATTCAGTGGATTAGGCAAGGTGACAGTAGATAGCTACCCTGCCAGTGCTGGAATGGATCAGAATCGACCATGCAACTTGCCCGATTTATCCGGGACTAACCAAGATAATCACTAAAGGAGCGTAGGAATATGGAATCAGCCACTGTGCATCAAGGCCGCATTCTGCTGGTGGACGATGAGTCCGCGATCCTGCGAACCTTCCGTTACTGCCTCGAAGATGAAGGCTATAGCGTCTCCACCGCGACCAGCGCGGCCCAGGCCGACGCCTTGTTGCAGCGTCAGGTGTTCGATCTTTGCTTCCTTGATTTGCGCCTCGGTGAGGACAATGGCCTGGATGTCCTGGCGCAAATGCGCATCCAGGCGCCATGGATGCGGGTGGTGATCGTCACTGCGCACTCAGCCGTGGACACGGCAGTCGATGCGATTCAGGCAGGGGCTGCCGACTACCTCGTCAAGCCGTGCAGCCCCGATCAATTGCGCCTGGCCACCGCCAAGCAATTGGAAGTGCGGCAGCTGTCCGCTCGCCTGGAGGCCCTTGAGGGGGAGGTGCGTAAACCCAAGGATGGTCTGGATTCCCACAGCCCGGCCATGAAGGTGGTGCTCGAAACCGCCCGCCAGGTCGCCAACACGGATGCCAACATTCTGATTCTGGGGGAGTCCGGCACCGGTAAGGGAGAACTGTCCCAGGCCATCCACGGCTGGAGCAAGCGTCAGAAAAAGTCCTGCATCACGATCAATTGCCCGTCCTTGACCGCCGAACTTATGGAAAGCGAACTTTTCGGTCACAGTCGTGGCGCCTTTACCGGTGCCAGCGAAAGCACGTTGGGGCGCGTCAATCAGGCTGACGGTGGCACGCTGTTTCTCGACGAGATCGGCGATTTTCCGTTGGTTTTACAACCCAAACTGTTGCGATTCATTCAGGACAAGGAATACGAGCGGGTGGGCGACCCGGTGACCCGCCGCGCCGATGTGCGCATTCTCGCGGCGACTAACCAGAACCTTGAAGACATGGTGCGCGACGGCCGATTCCGCGAAGACTTGCTCTATCGCCTGAACGTGATCACGTTGCACCTGCCGCCGCTGCGCGAACGCCGTGAAGACATCCTGACGCTGGCCGACCGTTTCCTGGCCCGTTTCGTCAAGGAATACGCGCGCCCGGCCCGGGCCTTCAGCGATGAGGCCCGCGAGGCGTTGCTGGGTTATCGCTGGCCCGGCAACATCCGCGAACTACGCAACGTGGTGGAGCGGGCAAGCATCATCTGTCCGCAAGAACGAGTCGAAATCAGCCATTTGGGCATGGCCGAAGCGCCGGTCAACAATGCGCCACGCATCGGTGCGGCGTTGAGCCTGGATGAACTGGAAAAAGCCCACATCGGTGCAGTGCTCGCCACGGCGGATACACTGGATCAGGCAGCCAAGACACTGGGTATTGATGCCTCGACCCTGTACCGCAAACGCAAGCAGTACAACTTGTGAGCTGCTGACCGATGAGACTGGCGATGAAGCTGCGTACTCGGCTGTTTTTGAGTATTTCTGCACTGATCACCGTGGCGCTGCTGGGGCTGTTGCTCGGACTGGTCAGCGTGATGCAGATGGCCGGCTCTCAGGAAGTGCTTGTTCGCGACAACTTCGTCACCCTGGACCTGGGACTCAAACTACGCCAGGCCTTGGGCGATCAATTGATGGTCATGGTCAGCGAGAAGCCTGATGCCGAAAAATTCGAGGCGGCCAGAAAGCACTATATGGAATTGCTCGAGGAAGGTATCGCGCTCGAGCAATCCGGTAATGGTAGTGAGTACGGGTTCAGGCAGGCCAAGGATGACTATCTCAGTTTTATTCAGGCCTACGACCACGTCACGGATCCCACCAAGGTATTGAATGGCAATGACGTCCTGACGGAAAAATTCAACACCCTGCGCAATGGTCTGCTCACTGAACACAAACGCGCACTGGATAACATCAATGACACCGAGCGCCAGTCCCGGGAGCGCGCGCTGCTGATCGCCGGGCTTCTCGGGTTGGTGGGATTGGCCGTGTTGATCATCGGGTTCGTGACAGCCCATGGGATTGCACGGCGATTCGGGACTCCGATCGAAGCCTTGGCCCAGGCCGCCGATAATATTGGCAGGGGCAATTTCGAGGTGACCCTGCCGATTTCATCCGCCGTGGAAATGAATCTGCTGACCAAGCGTTTCGGGATCATGGCCGAGGCATTGCGTGAACACCAGGCCACCAACGTCGACGAGTTGCTCGCCGGTCAACAACGCCTGCAAGCTGTACTCGACAGCATCGACGATGGCTTGTTGATGATCGATCGCGAAGGTCATCTTGAACACCTCAATCCGGTGGCTCAGCGCCAGTTGGGTTGGGAAACCGATCGTCTCGGCCAAGGGCTGGGCGCAGCCCTCGAACGTCCCGAGCTGGATGAACAGCTGCAACTGGTGCTGCGAGGTGGAACGCTGGAGCGTGCACCGGAAGACTTGAGCATCGAGGTCGATGGCGAGTCGAGGTTGCTGACCTACAGCCTGACGCCGGTCAGCCATACCCAAGGTCACATCCTTGGTGCGGTGATGGTGTTGCATGACGTGACCGAACAGCGTGCGTTTGAACGGGTGCGCAGCGAGTTTGTCCTGCGTGCGTCCCATGAGTTGCGAACGCCGGTCACCGGCATGCACATGGCCTTTGGTCTGTTTCGCGAGCGGGCGAAATTTGCGCAGGATTCGCGCGAAGCCGACTTGCTGGATACCGTGAATGAAGAAATGCAGCGCTTGATGCAATTGATCAACGACCTGCTGAATTTCTCTCGCTACCAGAACGGATTGCAGAAACTGACTTTGGCACCATGTTCCATCGAGGATCTACTGTCGCAGGCTCAGGCGCGTTTTGCCGAAGCCGCAGCAGAGCAGGGGATTGAATTGCGGGTTGAAGTACAGGGGCCGCTGCCCCGACTGCAGGCCGATCAACCGCAATTGGATCGGGTGCTCGACAACTTGATCGACAATGCTTTGCGCCATACCGCACGGGAAGGGCTGATTCGGTTGCAGGCCCGGCGCCACGGCGAGCGGGTGATTATCAGTGTCGAGGACAACGGCGAAGGAATCGCCTATGGCCAGCAAGGGCGGATTTTCGAGCCCTTTGTCCAGGTCGGCCGCAAGAAGGGCGGGGCCGGGTTGGGTTTGGCACTGTGCAAGGAAATCGTGCAGTTGCATGGTGGGCGGATGGGCGTCTATTCACGGCCGGGGCAGGGCACTCAGTTCTACATGGCGCTGGCGGTGTAAGTTGTTTTCACGGTTCGTCGTTCATGCGTCGGCCCGACATTCGGCGCCCACGGGTGATCAGTTCAATGAACTGCACGGCGCTCAAGGCATGAGCGAATAGCCAGCCCTGACCGAATTTCACCCCTTCGCTGCTTAGAAACGCCGCCTGGGCTTCATGCTCGATGCCTTCGGCGATCACCCTGAGTTGCAGCGCTTGTGCCATGTGAATGATATGCGGTGCCACGCCGCTGCTGGCGGCGTCATGGCCCAGGGCGTCGATAAACGCCTTGTCGATCTTCAGGCAGTCCACCGGCAGGGTTTGCAGGTACGCGAGGCTGCAATAGCCGGTGCCAAAGTCATCAATCARCACTTGATGCCCGACATCGCGCAACGCTTGCAGGTTTTCCCTGGCCACCACCACGTCAATCAAACCCCGTTCGGTCACCTCGAAGGCAATCTGTTTGGCAGCGACGCGGTGTAGCGACAGCAGGCGGGCCATCACCTGGCCGATACGTGGCACCATCACATCGCATGCCGCCAGGTTAACCGAGATGTACAACTGCGGGTTGGCGCGTAGCAATTGACCCAGTTGCTCGAGCAGGCGCTGCAGGACGAAATCGGTCATCTGCCGGATCTGGCCAGTGTTTTCCGCCATCGGAATAAACAGATCGGGGCTGGTCAGTGAGCCGTCGGGCCTTCGCCAGCGCAGCAACGCTTCGGCACCGACACAATTGCGGCTGTCGAGATCGAAGATCGGTTGGTACAACACCTGCAGCTCGCCCCGCCGTATGGCTCCGTGTAGCTCGGCGTCCAGCGACTGGCGCTGACGCACCAGTAGAAACACCAGAAAACCGACAATAATGCCCAACACGAGACTGGCAGGAAGAAGCCACCACCACACCGCCGGCACGTGCATGCCGGTGCGCGGTGTGATCAGGACCAATTGGTATTCCGGATTGTCGGTCGGCATGCGGTAAATCAAACGAGTTTGCGTGACTTGCAGTGCGTCGCGGCTTTTGGGGGTCCAGGATTCCGTCGGCGGCCAGACCTGGGCGGCACCCAGGACGGGAATGGCGCGAGTACCGTGGTCCAGCACCACCAGCAAACTGCTACCGGGCGACAAGTCGACCATGTCCGTCAAATGCCCGCGAGACGTCGCCACCCGGAAATTGCCCCTGCCAAGCATCAGCGCGGCCCGGTTTTCATCGGGCTCTGTCGTGGTATTCAGCCAGTAGCTGTAGGTGGGGCCTCTGATATCGGGAGGTCGCAGGCGCGAAAGGCCTTCCTGGCGAGGACGGTTGGAGCACAGGCGTGACGCATCGATGTAGGCCGCTTCGTAGACAAAGCGGTAATTGAAACTGACCTGTTGCAAGGTCGCGATCATTTCATCATCGCAGCCTCTCAGCGGCTGGGCTTCCAGGTCGTCGAGGCTTTCGCGCAGCTGCCCGAACAGCTGTTCCAGGCGGGCGAGGAAGCGTTCGCCCTGAGCATTCATTTCCTCGCTTTCGCTCTGTTCGACTTGATGCATCGCCACGAACAGGCTGCCGGCCATCAAAATAGCTGCACTCAGGACAGCAGCTAGCATCGCCAAAAACCAGGGGCGATAGAACCAGCTACGGAGTGTCTCTCGAGCTACAGCCATCATAGATATCCGAAGAATTACCAATGAGTTATAGCTGCTGATGGGGAAAAAGCTCTTACCGTCGGACGGGTGCCATTATTTTGTCTGATTCAAGACTTGCAGGAGCGCCGCGGTTTCAGCGTCCGGGGTGCCATCGAAACGGGAGGGGCGGAAATGCATCTGAAAAGCCGCCAGTACCTGACGCGTCGCTACGTCCAGCTCACCGGTTTGTGGCGTGGCATATCCCAGCGTTGCCAGTTGCCCCTGAAACCAGCTGATGCTCGGCAGTTGTGCGGCAAACCGTACTTGCTGGCGCGCAACGGCCTGTTGGTTTGGCCAGATACCAAGGCCTTCGGCGGCCAGGCGTTTCCAGGGGAACAGCGGACCGGGATCGAGCTTGCGCCCCGGCGCAATGTCGCTGTGGCCGATGATGGCGCGGGGATTGATGTGGTAACGCTTGCTGATGTCCTTGAGCAGGACGATCAACGATTGCACTTGATCTTCGCTGTAGGGGTACCACTGGCGCCCGGTGGGAGTGTCTTTGAAGCCAGGGTTGACGATCTCGATGCCGATGGAGCTGGAGTTCAGCCACGTCCGGCCTTGCCATTCGCTTTCACCCGCATGCCAGGCGCGATAATTTTCATCCATCAGCTTATAGATGGTGGCGCCCTTGTCGTCGCCAATCAGGTAATGACTGCTGACTTCACCATGGGTCAGCAACTGCAGTGAGCGCTCTAGCGAGGCGTTGGTGTAATGCACCACCACGAACTGGATACGGCTGTCGTAATTGGCCGAAGGATGGCTGGTGTCGATCCGGGGACCGCTGGCGCAACCGGCCAACAGCAACGACACAATGAGAGCTAGATATTTCATGGCAAGAGACAGTACACACAAGACAGTAATGCAACAGTGTAACGTACTGCCTTGTGTGCCGACGGCAAATGCTCGGTTTTAAACAAAATGGAACAATTGGCCGTTAGCCGGCCTCCACACGATTGCGCCCGGCGTTTTTCGCACGATACAGCGCCTGATCGGCTCTTTTCAGCGCCATATCGCTATGTTCGCCGGGTTTGAATGCTGTAAGCCCCATCGAAATAGTGATGGTGACTCGCTCACCTTTGAAGTGGAAAGGGCAGGCTTCGATCGCGGCGCGCAAGGTTTCCAACAGTTTTGCACCGACTGCTGGCACCGTGCCGGGCATCATGAGAACGAACTCCTCGCCGCCAAACCGTGCGATGAAATCAGTCCCGCGCAGTCGCTTGCGCAGCACGTTGGCGATGATTTTCAGCACCTTGTCGCCGGCCAGATGGCCATAGTTGTCGTTGATGCTTTTGAAATGATCGAGATCAAGCATGGCCAGCAGCAAGGTATTGCCGTGCCGCTGCCACTGGCCGATTTCGTGCTCCAGGCGTTCGCTCCAGGCGGCGCGATTGGGCRGGCCAGTGAGCGGGTCGATCAAGGCCTTCTGGCGCTGTTCTTCAAGGTGTTCACGGTAACCCAGCGCTTCCTGTTCCATGTGCGCCACCCGTTCGGCCAGGCTGTGTAACCGGGCCGCAACCTCCTGCTCACGCTCGTCGCGTTGTTTCTGGTGATGGTCCATGGTGCCGAGCAGGCCTTCAAGGTGACTCTCCAGTACCTGCTTGAGATCGTCCAGGTCCGCCGCTTCGTGCATGCTGCTTTGCAGGCCATCGACCTGTTCGCGGATTTGCGAATCCATCTGGCGCGCCGCTGAACGGCTGTCCGCGTGTCCTTCGCTAGCGGCCTGCAAGTTACTCTGGAAGGACTCCAGGCGTTCATTGAGTTGCTGTAAATAGACTTCGAATTCGTGTTGACCGCTGTCGTTGATCGCCAGCATCAAGGTCGCCAAATCGTCGAGGATCGGGATCAATTCGTACCAGTTCAAACCGTTTTGAAGGCGATCGCGCATCGCTTCAGCTTGTGGGCGGTGGCGTTCAGGTAACGTCAGGTCCTCGAGAAGACCCAGCAGCGTGTCTTCGATGTGCTTGGCGACGGAGCTATAGGACGGCTCTGGTGAGTCGGGCAAGGCGTAGAGGAAGTGCTCTGGTTCAGTGTGTTCCGTATGGATCAACTCGTCAGGATTGATTGCCGAAGTGGCTGGTGCAAGGACGGGAAGGGCGGGCACTTCCAGGACTTCAATGTCTGACGGCGTGTGTGGTTCTGAAGCGGACGCGCATGGGGTGCCTGGGTGAAGGACGGGCGGGACAAACGCCACCACTTCAGCAGTGACTACCGGTGATGCTTCAATTTCCAGTGGCTCAGGTGCAGCCGCGTCGGGGAGAGGAGCATGTATTGCCGGCTGCTGGGTTGATCGCGTGTCCTCGTTGGGTGTGGGAACGACGGGCGCAATTTCGGTAGCCRTTTCCACAGGCTGCGCAGCCGGTGTGTGCACGGCTTGAGCAACCACTCGCGGAATGTCCTCATCCGCTTCGCGACCGCCGAACAGTCGCTGCAGAAAACCGGGGCGTTCAGGCTCGGCAGGGTTCTCCAATTGGTTCAAGGCTTTGCCTTGCAGGCCGCTCAGTTCACTGAGCAGTAACGGAATCTCACGGGCCTGACTGACTCTTCCATCGAGCCTTTTGGCAAAGCTCTTGAGCGGTCGACTCACTTCCCGGGGCAGCGGCAATGATTGCAGCTGCGTGACCAGCGCGGTCAGTGCGGCGCTGGTTTGATTGACCCGGGTTGCCCGGCGCTGCTCGGAATCGAGTACGGCTTTTTCCAGGCGCGGCAGCAGGGCGGCCAAACCGGCGTCCATGTCATCGGTACGCACGACTTCGCGCATTTCCTTCATGCATTGGTCGACGGCACGGTCCGTACCTTCTGCCGCCAGCGTGCTACGCACCAGCCCACGGCGCAACAGGTCGAGCCGGGCGTCCCAGCGACGTTCGAGCTTTTCCTGTTGTTCGATGTTTTTAAGGTATTTCTCTTTCCAGCGCTGTGTTTCGTCGCTCATTCATGGGATCCGCGAAGGGCAGGACTCAACGCGGGCAATGCATCGGCCGTGAGCGAACCCGGCAGACGAATTTCTACCGCGACCGGCAGGTGATCGGAAATGGGCTGTGCCAAGACCTCGACCTTTTCAAGGGTCAGCGTGGGGCTTAGCAGAATATGGTCCAGGCAGCGCTGTGGGCGCCAGCTGGGGAAGGTCGCTTCCAGTTGCGGCGCGAGCAGGCCGAGGTCGCGCAACGGGGAGTTTTGCAGCAAGTCGCTGGCATGGGTGTTCATGTCGCCCATCAGCACCTGGTGTTTATAGCCGCCAATCAACTCGCGGATATAGGCCAGTTGCATGCTGCGGGCGCGGGCACCGAGCGCAAGGTGCATCATGACCACCACCAGCGCTTCCGGACCTTCGCCGAAACGTACCAGAATCGCCCCGCGACCCTTGGGCCCCGGCAGCGGATGGTCCTCGATCACCCATGGGCGCAGGCGGCTGAGCACGCCATTGCTGTGCTGGCCGAGGCGTCMGAGATTGCGGTTGAGTTGTTGATACCAGTAAGGAAAGGCGCCGAGTTGGGCCAGGTGTTCGACTTGATTGACGTAGCCTGAGCGCAGACTGCCGCCATCGGCTTCCTGCAAGGCGACCAGATCGAAGTCGCCCAGCAGGTTGCCGATTTTTTGCAGATTGTCGGCACGCCCGGTATGCGGCAACACGTGTTGCCAACCCCGGGTCAGATAATGCCGGTACCGCTCGGTACTGATGCCGACCTGGATATTAAAACTGAGCAAGCGCAGACGACTGTCTGCGGGCAAGCCCGTCGACTCCAGATGATGTTCGTTGACCCGTGGATCATGCAGGCCAACGATGCGTTCAGTACCCCATCGGCGCATGGCAGAGGCAGCCCTTAGTTGGCGGCAGCCTTGTTAGCCGCTCGCTCTTTGTCGATCAGTTTGTCGGCCAGTTGCAGGGCTTGCTCGGCACCGCCGGCAGAGCCCACGTCGAAGCGATACTTGCCGTTGACTATCATGGTCGGAACGCCGGAGATTTCGTACTTTTTGGCCAGGTCAGTGGCCTTGACGATCTGGCCCTTGATGGCGAAGGAGTCGAAGGTGGCCAGGAACTTGTCCTTGTCTACGCCCTGAGTGGCCAGGAAGTCTGCCATTTCATTCTTGTCGACCAGCTTCTTGTGTTCTTTCTGAATTGCGTTGAACACCGCAGCGTGAACCTTGTTTTCGACGCCCATGGCTTCAAGGGTCAGGAACATCTGGCCGTGTGCGTTCCACGGACCGCCGAACATGGCCGGAATGCGGACGAAGTTGACGTCGGAAGGCAACTTCTCGACCCATGGATTGATCACTGGCTCAAAAGCGTAGCAGTGCGGGCAGCCATACCAGAACAGCTCGACGACTTCGATCTTGCCAGGCACGGCGACCGGAACCGGATTGCTCAGTTCGACGTAAGGGGCGGCGGGGGCTTCGGCGGCTTGGGCAGTCATGCCGAACAGGCTGGCAGCGACGAATGCGGCGCTGATGATCAGATTACGCATGCTTTACTCCTGGACAATTTTAGTCGCCTCGCGCGACCTGTTTTAAGACAGGTCATGGCGGGCGTGAGTTCTGTAGTGTAACGGCAGCGGCCACAAAAAAGGGCGGCCAAAGCCACCCTTTTTATGCTTGCATCGACGGATTAATCGAGCGTTAACGTTGCAGGAGGTGTCCATCGCTCGCAACGCTCGATCAACCGGCCTTAGTGCAGGCCTTGAATGTAACTGGACACTGCCGCGATGTCTTCGTCGCTCAGCTTTTTGGAGATGCTCTGCATCGGCTTGGTGTCGCCATCGTTGGTGCGTCCGCCTTCTTCCTTGCGGAAGTCGGTCAGTTGCTTGGCGACGTATTGAGCGTGCTGACCGCCCAGGTGCGGGAAGCCGGCAGCGGCGTTACCCGCGCCATTTGGCGAGTGGCAACCGGTGCAGGATGGCATGCCCTTGGCCAGGTCGCCGCCACGGAACAGGGCTTCACCGCGAGAAACGACTTTCGGGTCGGCGGCGCCAACGCTGCCTTTCTGGCTGGCGAAGTAGGCGGCGATATCGGCCAGGTCCTGGTCGCTCAGGTTGGTCAGCAGGCCGGTCATTTCCAGAACGGTGCGCTTGCCCGACTTGATGTCGTGCAGTTGCTTGGTCAGGTAGCGTTCACCTTGCCCGGCCAGTTTTGGAAAGTTAGGCGCCATGCTGTTGCCATCCGGGCCGTGGCAGGCGCCACAGACGGCGGCTTTTGCCTGGCCGGCTTTTGCGTCACCGGGCTGTACTGCACCATCTGCAGCATGGGCAATGCCAGAGATCCCCACGGTCAACAGCAGACTCACGATCAGTTTGTTCATCAGCTAATCCAACTACGGCTAAGGGTTAAAGAGTTATGGACCGGGATCACTCGCTCATCCACTGGATGATGGCCTGGTAATCCTCGGCACTGCAGTCCATGCACAAACCACGCGGCGGCATCGCCTTGAAACCCTGGGTCACGTGTTGCACCAGCGTCTCCATACCTTTCGCCAACCTCGGCGTCCAAGCTTCCTGATCGCCTTTTTGGGGCGCCATGGGTAGTTGGCCGGAATGACAGGCACCACAAACACGGTTGTACACAGCTTCCGGATCCTGTGTAGCCTGAGCGCTGTAAAGCGGTATCAAGACACCGGCAGCTAGCAGCCATTTCGTCATAAAACGACCTTTTCAGGGTTGAGAGCGTGCTACGTTCTAGTGCGCAATCATGGTCAATCGCTCTCGTGAACTTCATCCTTCGCTGGGACAAAGCGCACACAAAATCTGCGGCATTATATACTGGCGTCACTGAAACGGAAACGACACCGCTTGCCGCGTCCATTCCCGGCGCCGCCCACATCGGAAATCCCATGCAACTCAAGAATCCCATCCTCGGCCTGTGCCAACAGTCCACCTTCATGCTCAGCGCTGCCAAAGTCGATCAATGCCCGGACGATGAAGGCTTTGAAGTGGCCTTTGCGGGCCGTTCCAACGCCGGCAAGTCCAGCGCGTTGAACACGCTGACGCACGCCAGTCTTGCGCGAACCTCGAAAACTCCGGGGCGCACGCAGCTCTTGAACTTCTTCAAGCTAGACGATGATCGTCGTCTGGTCGACCTGCCGGGTTACGGTTATGCAAAAGTACCTATCCCGTTGAAGCTGCACTGGCAGCGTCACCTGGAAGCCTATCTGGGTGGGCGCGAGAGTTTGAAAGGTCTGATTTTGATGATGGACATTCGTCATCCAATGACCGACTTCGACTTGTTGATGCTCGATTGGGCCGTCGCCAGCGGTATGCCAATGCACATTTTGCTGACCAAAGCCGACAAACTGACTTACGGAGCGGCAAAAAACGTCCTGCTCAAAGTGCAGGCAGATATTCGTAAGGGCTGGGGGGATGCGGTCAGTATTCAGCTTTTTTCCGCGCCAAAACGTCTGGGCCTGGAAGACGCCTACACTGTATTGGCAGGCTGGATGGAGCTGGCGGACAAGGGTTCCGAGGCCGCTGAATAAGGCTTTTAAGCAAATTCAGGGCAAAAAAAACCCCGGACTTCTATGGGGAGGGGGAAGTTCCGGGGTCCAAGTTCCGGACCGCTAGGGCGGGGTCCAGATATCTGCCAACACTTAACACAACATAGGAGCATCGAAGGGCTTCACCAGCCATTCAGTTACTCTGAGTGGTGGTTGATGGATAAGTTCCGAAGAAGTTCCAAACCCATTAGAAATAAACCCCAGCATTTTTCGAAATAAGGCTCCTGGCCTTTTTCTGCCGCGGCGCTATGCCGCAGCAGAAAACGCCTTTCAGACGGCTCAGTGAGCCTCATCCCAGTTATTTCCGACCCCAACCTCTACCAGTAGCGGCACATCCAGCTTCGCCGCGTCGCTCATGTGGATGCGAATTTCCTCACGCACCTGATCGACCAGATCTTCACGCACCTCCAGCACCAATTCATCGTGCACCTGCAAAATGACTTTGGCGTCGAGGCCTGACGAGGTCAGCCAGTTGTCCACGGCTACCATGGCTTTCTTGATGATGTCGGCCGCCGTGCCTTGCATCGGGGCATTGATCGCCGTGCGTTCGGCGCCTTTGCGCAGGGCCGGGTTTTTCGCGTTGATTTCCGGCAGGTACAGACGACGACCGAAGATCGTCTCCACGAAACCTTGCTCGGCCGCCTGGGCGCGAGTGCGTTCCATGTATTGCAGCACGCCTGGGTAACGGGCGAAGTAGCGATCGATGTACGCCTGAGACTGTTTGCGATCTACACCGATCTGCTTGGCCAGGCCAAACGCGCTCATGCCGTAGATCAAGCCGAAGTTGATCGCCTTGGCGCTGCGACGTTGATCAGTAGTCACGTCCGCCAGTTCAACGCCGAAGACTTCGGCCGCGGTGGCCTTGTGCACGTCCAGATTATTGCGGAAGGCATGCAGCAGGCCTTCGTCTTTGGCCAGGTGGGCCATGATTCGCAGTTCGATCTGCGAATAGTCCGCCGCCAGTAGCTTGTAGCCGGTTGGTGCAACAAACGCCTGACGAATTCGACGCCCTTCGGCGGTACGGATCGGAATGTTTTGCAGGTTGGGATCGCTGGACGACAAGCGCCCGGTCGCGGCCACGGCCTGGTGATAAGAGGTGTGAATCCGCCCTGTGCGCGGGTTGATCTGCTCCGGCAGACGATCGGTGTAGGTGCTTTTCAGCTTGCTCATCGAGCGGTATTGCATCAGCACTTTGGGCAGCGGGAAATCCTGCTCGGCCAGTTCTGCCAATACGGCTTCGGCGGTGGAGGCCTGGCCCTTGGCCGTTTTACTGAAGACCGGCAGGYCGAGTTTTTCGTACAGGATCACGCCCAATTGCTTCGGTGAACCGAGGTTGAATTCCTCGCCGGCGATGGCAAACGCCTCACGCTCGAGAGCGACCATTTTCTCGCCCAGTTCAACACTCTGGATACCCAGCAGGTTGGCGTCGACCAGCGCGCCCTGGCGCTCGATCCGTGCCAGCACGGGCACCAGCGGCATTTCGATTTCGCTCAGGACTTTGCTCAGGCTCGGGATGGCATTGAGTTTTTCTTGCAGGGTTTGATGCAGGCGCAGCGTCACATCGGCGTCTTCGGCGGCGTAAGGGCCGGCCAGTTCCAGAGAGATCTGGTCAAACGTCAGCTGCTTGGCACCTTTGCCGGCGATGTCCTGAAAACTGGTGGTGGTGTGATTCAGGTACTTGAGCGCCAGGCTGTCCATGTCGTGACGGGTCGCCGTGGAGTCCAGTACGTAGGATTCGAGCATGGTGTCGAACGCGATGCCCCGCACGGTAATGCCGCAGTCCTGATCGCCGCCGATGGCGCAGTTGGCGAGGATGTTCATGTCGAACTTGGCGTGCTGGCCAACCTTGAGCTTGTTCGGGTCTTCCAGAATCGGTTTCAGCGCGCGAAGCACGGTGTCGCGGTCCAGTTGATCCGGCACACCCATGTAGGAATGGGTCAACGGAATGTAGGCCGCTTCGTTGGGTTGTACAGCGAACGACAGGCCAACCAGTTGCGCCTGCTGCGCATCGATGCCGGTGGTTTCGGTGTCGAAGGCGATCAGCTTGGCGTCGTTGAGCTTTTTCAGCCACAGGTCGAAATCCGCCTGGGTGAGGATCGTCGTGTATTTGAGTTCTGTCTCGGCGGCAACTTCTTCAGCCACCGGAGCGGTGACTTCCTGCCCGGAACGCTTGGCGTCGCGCTGGTTGTCTTCGAACCAGCTCTTGAACTCCAGCAGGGTGTAGAGCTCGGCGAGTTTGTCGTGATCCGGTTTGCCCATTTGCAGGTCATCAAGGCCGATGTCCAGCGGTACGTCGATCTTGATGGTTGCCAGTTGATAGGAGAGGAACGCCATCTCCTTGTGCTCTTCGAGCTTGGCCGGCAGGGTTTTGGCCCCACGAATCGGTAGGGTCGGGACGATATCGAGCTGCGCATACAGCTCGGTCAGGCCGCCATTCACGCCCACCAACAGGCCGGAAGCGGTCTTCGGGCCAATACCCGGAACGCCCGGGATGTTGTCGGAAGAGTCGCCCATCAATGCCAGGTAATCGATGATCTGCTCGGGAGCGACGCCGAATTTCTCCTTCACGCCCTCCACGTCCATGCTGCTACCGGTCATGGTATTGACCAAGGTAATGTGGCCATCGACCAGTTGCGCCATGTCCTTGTCGCCGGTGGAGATGATCACCGGGCGATCGGCCGCTGCGCTGCTGCGCGCCAGGGTGCCGATCACGTCATCGGCCTCGACGCCTTCGACGCACAACAGTGGGAAGCCCAGGGCGATCACGCTCTGGTGCAGCGGCTCGATTTGCACGCGCATGTCGTCGGGCATGCTTGGACGATTAGCCTTGTATTCGGCGTACATGTCATCGCGAAACGTCCCACCCTTGGCATCGAACACCACGGCGAACGGACTGTCCGGGTATTGCTTGCGCAGGCTCTTGAGCATGTTCAATACGCCCTTGACCGCTCCGGTCGGCAGGCCTTTGGACGTGGTCAGCGGTGGCAGCGCGTGAAAGGCGCGGTACAGGTAAGAAGAACCGTCCACCAGGACGAGGGGGGCTTGGCTCATGAGCAGGATCAACCTTTTCGGCGGGTCCGGCGCTAGAATAGCGGGACCGTTGACGACAAAGGGACAAGGTTATCATGCGCACACTAAATCGCCTGTTGCTGGCTGGCTTGTTTGCAATCACACCGATAGCCGTCATGGCGGCGGACGATGCGCCGACACCGGAACCGGAAGTGACCATCCACACGGAAGGGGACAAGGTCATCCAGGAGTACCGTCAAAACGGTTTCCTGTACGCGATCAAGGTCACGCCGAAGGGCGCGCCGCCGTATTTTCTGGTACGCGCCGATGGAACAGATGCAAACTTCATCCGCTCGGATCAGCCGGATATGCTGATTCCGTCGTGGAAAATCTTTGAGTGGAAGTAGTTTCTTAATTTCAATCGGCGCTGGCTCACGAGCGGCGCCCGTACTGGCAGTTTAAACATGTCTGTGTTCACCCCCCTGGCTCGGCCCGAGCTGGAAGCTTTTCTCGCCCCTTATGGCCTCGGCCGCCTGCTTGATTTCCAGGGGATTGCTGCCGGTAGCGAAAACACCAATTTCTTTATCAGCCTGGAGCAGGGCGAGTTCGTCCTGACCCTGGTCGAGCGCGGTCCGGTTGATGAAATGCCGTTTTTCATCGAACTGCTCGACGTTCTGCATGAAGCTGATTTGCCGGTGCCTTACGCGCTGCGTACCACCGACGGCATTGCCTTGCGTGAATTGGCTGGCAAGCCTGCGCTGCTGCAGCCGCGCCTGGCCGGCAAGCACATCAAGCAAGCCAACGCACAACATTGCGCGCAGGTCGGTGAACTGCTCGGCCATCTGCACCTGGCCACCCAGGCCAACATGATCAAGCGCAAAACCGATCGTGGCCTGGACTGGATGCTAGAGGAGGGCACGCAGTTTCTCTCTCATCTGGATGCCGAACAGCGTGAACTGCTGCAGCGGGCGCTGGACGAAATCACACAGCAGAAAGAGAAAATTCTGGCGCTGCCGCGGGCCAATATCCATGCAGACCTGTTCCGCGACAACGCGATGTTCGAAGGCACGCACCTGACCGGGTTGATCGACTTCTACAACGCTTGTTCCGGGCCGATGCTCTACGACGTGGCGATTGCCTTGAACGACTGGTGTTCCAATGAGGGCGGTTTGATCGACGGGCCAAGGGCGAGGGCATTGCTGGGGGCTTATGCGGCGTTGCGCCCGTTTACAGCGGCCGAGGCCGAGTTGTGGCCGACGATGCTGCGCGTGGCGTGCGTGCGGTTCTGGTTGTCACGGTTGATTGCCGCAGAGTCTTTCGCCGGGCAGGACGTGCTGATTCACGATCCGATGGAGTTTCAATTGCGCTTGGCGCAGCGGCAGAAAGTCAGCACACCGCTTCCTTTCGCCCTTTAAAAGCTTCGCGAGCAAGCCCGCTCCCACATTGGAACTGCGCCAGCCACAGAATTTGTGTGCACAGGAATCCAATGTGGGAGCGGGCTTGCTCGCGAATGGGGGCGACACAAATGTCCGGGTTACAACGACTCCAGGCACCCCGCCAAATCATTCCCCAACTTCTCCAGCACCTGCTCATATCCTTGTGCAGTCGCGGGTGTGTATCCGCCCAGCGCATCCAGTTCCGCCAGCTTCACTGGCAACCCGGCCACCAACGTTTCCGCCAGGCGCGGACGCAACGGCGGTTCACTGAACACGCAAGTCTTGCCGACTTCCTGCAATCGCGCGCGCATTGTCGCGACGTGCTGGGCGCCCGGCTGTACTTCGGCAGCGACGCTGAATACGCCAGTGTGCTTGAGGCCGTAAGCGTCTTCGAAGTAGTCGAACGCTTCATGGAATACGAAATACGGCTTGCCCGCGATCCCCGCCAGTCGCGCCTTCAAGCGCAGGTCCAGCGCATCCAGTCGCTCGTCGAACGCTTTCAGGTTGCTTTGATAACGCGCCGCATTGGCCGGATCGGCAGCACTCAGGTCGGCGGCCATTTTTGTGGCGATCACGCGAGCATTGACCGGTGATAACCACAAATGCGCATCCAGCGTGCCTGGGCGGTGATCGTGGTCATGTTCGTCGGCATCTTCGGCGTGAGATTGGCTATCTTCGGCGAAATGTCGAAGATTAAGCCCAGGCAAATCCTGCACGGCGACGCTCGGCAGCGTACGACCGTTAAGCACGCGCGGCAGGAAGCCTTCCATGTCCGGCCCGATCCAGTAAAGCAGATCGACCGATTGCACCTTCCGTACGTCGGAAGGACGCAAGGCATAGTTGTGCGGCGAAGCCCCTGGCGGTAGCAACACTTCCGGAATCGCCACGCCATCCTGCACCGCAGCGGCAATCAGCTGCAGGGGTTTGATGCTGGTGAGGACTTTGACCTCGGCGTGCGCCGAACCGATCAGCAAAAAACTTGCGACAAATGCGACAAAGATAGAAAAAAGTCGGGACACGATGACCACTCGAAGAGGCGAGAACGGGTAACATAATAACGTCTCTCACAAAACTCGTCGCCGCTCATGCCTAAAACACCGATTGCCAGCCGTCCCCACGACCACTCTCATTGCGTGCATAGCGCATTGTCTGAGGCCGATGCCTTGTGCGCTCGTCAGGGATTGCGCCTGACCGCGTTGCGCCGCCGGGTGCTGGAACTGGTGTGGCAAAGCCACAAGCCGCTGGGTGCGTACGACATTCTCGCGGTGCTCAGTGAGCAGGACGGCCGTCGTGCCGCGCCGCCGACCGTGTATCGCGCGCTGGATTTTCTCCTGGACAACGGCCTCGTACACCGCATTTCCTCGCTGAACGCCTTCGTCGGCTGCAATCATCCGGGGCACGCTCACCAAGGGCAGTTCCTGATTTGCCGCGAATGCCACGCCGCCATTGAACTCGAACAGCAGTCCATCAGTGACGCCATCATTGGTAGCGCCAAGGATGTGGGATTTATTGTCGAAGGCCAGACCGTAGAAGTGGTCGGCCTCTGCTCGGGCTGCCAGGGGGCTTGATGAGCAATGCGCTGATCCGTCTTAAGCAAGTTGCCGTCACGTTTGCCGGGCAACCTGTGCTGGATAACATCGAGTTGAGTGTCGAGCCAGGGCAGATCGTCACCCTGATCGGCCCTAACGGTGCCGGCAAGACTACGTTGGTGCGCGCGGTGCTCGGCCTGTTGAAACCGGACAGTGGCAGCGTCTGGCGCAAGCCGAAACTGCGCGTTGGCTACATGCCGCAAAAACTTCATGTCGACCCGACGCTGCCGCTTTCAGTGCTGCGCTTCTTGCGCCTTGTACCGGGCGTGGATCGTGTCATGGCCTTGGCGGCACTGCAGGAAGTCGGCGCCGAGCAGGTCATCGACAGTCCGGTGCAAAGCGTTTCCGGCGGTGAAATGCAGYGCGTGCTGCTGGCCCGAGCCCTGTTGCGCGAGCCGGAATTGCTGGTGCTCGACGAACCGGTGCAAGGTGTCGACGTCGCTGGCCAGGCCGAACTCTATAGCCTGATCACGCGACTGCGCGACCGTCATGGCTGCGGTGTGTTGATGGTTTCCCACGATTTGCACCTGGTAATGAGCACCACCGACCAAGTGGTTTGCCTCAATCGCCACGTCTGCTGCTCCGGCCATCCTGAACAAGTCAGTGGTGATCCGGCGTTCGTCGAGCTGTTCGGCAAGAACGCACAAAGCCTGGCGATTTATCACCACCACCACGACCACGCCCATGATCTGCATGGTTCGGTGGTCACCGCCGCTTCGGCAGCCCAACCCCACGTTCATGGAGATAGCTGCAAGCATGGCTGATTTTCTGCTCTACGCCCTGCTTGCAGGTTTGGCCTTGGCACTGGTGGCGGGCCCGCTGGGTTCGTTCGTGGTCTGGCGGCGCATGGCCTATTTCGGCGACACCTTGTCCCATGCCGCTCTGCTGGGCGTAGCGCTGGGCTTTCTGCTGGATGTCAGCCCGGCCGTTGCGGTCACCGTCGGCTGTCTGCTACTGGCGGTGTTGCTGGTGACGTTGCAACAACGCCAGCCGCTGGCGTCTGACACGCTTTTGGGAATACTCGCACCGAGCACCCTCTCTTTGGGCCTGGTGGTACTAAGCTTCATGCACGAAGTGCGGATCGACCTGATGGCGTATCTGTTCGGCGACTTGCTGGCGATCAGCCCGACCGATCTGGCCTGGATCCTTGGCGGCAGCGCAGCCGTGTTGGCCCTGTTGGTGACGTTGTGGCGGCCGTTGCTGGCAATCACGGTGCATGAAGAACTGGCCAAGGTCGAAGGTTTGCCAGTGGCCTCGCTACGATTGGCCCTGATGCTGCTGATCGCCGTGGTGATCGCGGTGGCGATGAAAATCGTCGGYGTTTTGCTGATTACGTCGCTGTTGATCATCCCGGCGGCTGCGGCACAACGTCACGCCCGGTCGCCGGAGCAGATGGCACTGGGCGCGAGCCTGCTGGGCATGCTCGCGGTCTGTGGCGGGCTGGCGCTGTCGTGGTTCAAGGACACACCGGCAGGCCCATCGATTGTTGTGACGGCTGCCGCACTGTTTCTGCTGAGTTTTGTCCTGCCCCGTCGAGGGGTGTAGACTTGCTCGTTTTTTGCGCAAATAGAGAGTCGCAGGAATGAAGTCGTTCGCCTCCCGTTATCTGCTCCTTGTCGCATTTTCTTTGCTGCTGGGTGCCTGCCAAAGCACGCCACCGGCGGCCCAAGGGGCCACTGATGCGCGGGCTACGGCCATCGCGCAGCTGGAACAAAACATCGCCAGTGATGAATTGGCCACCGCCGAAGACCAGCTGGCGACGTTGCAAGCCGAATCGCCCAACGATCCGTCCCTTGAGCCCTACCAGCGACAACTGGCCGAGGCTTATCTTCGTCGCAGCCAGATCGTGCTGCAAAAAGGCGACGTGAATGCCGCCGCCACCGCTCTGAGCCGTGCCCGTGCCCTGATGCCCAAGGCGCCAGCGCTGACCGGTGGAGTCAACGGCGCAATCACTCAGGCCCGCAAGGCTGAGCTGGATAAAGCCGAAGCGGCTCTCAAGGCTGCCGAATCCCAGCCAAAGGCCAAAGTCATCGATCCGACGGCTGAAAGCACCACGGTTGCGTTGAATATCTCCGATATGAGCCAGTTACGTCGCCAACTGGATGCTATTGCCGCCGATGTGGTGCATTTTCAATGCGATGTGAGCATTCAGGCGCCGCGCACCGATGATTACCCCTGGCTGGCCACACTGCTGACCAAACGAGTGAAGAAACTGGATTCGGACTTCGATTTGAAGCTGGAAAAACAGATCCTGCGTAACATTCCGGCGCAAATGGTCTTGAGCCCTCGTAAACCTTAGAGGTTTCGCGAGCAGGCTCGCTCCCTCAGGATGATCATCGCTGATCTATGTGGGAGCGAGCCTCCCTGTAACACAAGTCTTCAGGCCGGAATTCCCTTGGCCTTAGGCTCTCGATCCCACACCCGATGCTGCCCGATTGCCGCAAAAAACGGCTTGATCAGCTTAGCGTCCGTCCCGACGACCAACCCCGCATCAACCTTCAGCTTCAAGACATCCAGCAACTGTTTGGCCTCGCCTTGCAGAGCGATCGCCTTCAGGTGCTTGTACGCCTCCAGCAGGTAATGCAGCGCCACGCCATCGCTGCTCAATGCCTTGATCGACGCCGCGCCACCGGGCACGAACACTGCGTCGAACGCCACTGAAGGCAAGCCTTCCATCGAAGCATCCACCGGCAACGTTTTGCCATCGGCGGTGCTCACCGGGGCTGAGCTTGGGCCGAGCAATTTGGCGTGCGCCCCTTCCGCTTTCAATGCCCTCTTCATCGCTTCAATGGCTGCACCATCGACACCATTCGCTGCGAGTATCGCCACTTTCCGGGTTTTTATATGCCCCGGCAGGAGGTTGGCCTGGCTCAATGCCGGCGAGCGCTCCAGGGTGATTTTCGGCACGTCGACGGTCCCGGTCTTCGGCGCTGGCAGCCCTAGATTGGCGGCTACTCGCCTGGCCAGTTCCAGATCGATATTGGCCAGGATTTCATTCACCTCCCGCGCCCGGATGACCTCCCGCTCCACCTTGCCGAGTTCAAAGCTGTAAGCCGCAATGATGTGTTCTTGTTCGTGCTTGCTCATGCTGTGAAAGAACAGGCGCGCCTGGGAGAAGTGGTCGCTGAACGACTCGCTGCGCTGACGGATCTTGTTGGCGTCGATGCGCTCCGGATAGCTCTCGAAACCGCCATCCTGCGCGGCGGGCGGTGTTTCTTTCGGCCAGCCACCGTCGATCGAGTTCGGTTCGTAAGCTGCGCGGCCCTTGTCGATGGTGGTGCGGTGCATCGCATCGCGCTGACCGTTATGGAACGGCGCCACCGGCCGGTTGATCGGGATCTCATGAAAGTTCGGCCCGCCGAGTCGGCTGATTTGCGTGTCGGTGTAGGAAAACAGTCGACCTTGCAGCAGCGGATCGTTGGAGAAATCGATCCCCGGCACGATATGGCCCGGGCAGAACGCGACCTGTTCGGTCTCGGCGAAGAAGTTGTCCGGGTTGCGGTTGAGTACCATCTTGCCCAACGGCGTAATCGGCACCAGTTCCTCTGGAATCAGCTTGGTCGGATCAAGAATGTCGAAGTCAAAACTGTGCTCGTTTTCCTCTTCGATGATCTGCACACCCAATTCCCACTCTGGGTAATCGCCCCTCTCGATGGCTTCCCAGAGGTCGCGACGATGGTAATCGGTGTCTTTGCCGGCAAGCTTTTGCGCCTCATCCCACACCAGCGAGCAGGTGCCGGCGGTGGGGCGCCAGTGAAATTTGACGAAGCGCGATTTGCCTTCGGCGTTGATCATCCGGAACGTGTGAACACCGAAGCCTTGCATGCTGCGCAGGCTTTTCGGGATCGCCCGGTCGGACATGGCCCAGATCACCATGTGCGCCGACTCCGGCACCAGGGAGACGAAGTCCCAGAACGTGTCATGTGCCGAGCCGCCCGTAGGCATTTCGTTGTGTGGCTCGGGTTTTACCGCATGCACGAAGTCAGGAAACTTGATCGCGTCCTGTATGAAAAACACCGGCATGTTGTTGCCCACCAGGTCGAAGTTGCCTTCTTCGGTGAAGAACTTCACGGCGAAACCTCGAACATCCCGCACGGTATCGCCTGACCCGCGTGGCCCCTGTACCGTGGAAAAACGCGTGAATACTGGCGTCTTCTTACCCGGATCCTGCAGGAAACCAGCCTTGGTCAACACAGAATGGTTTTCGTATGCCTGGAAGTAACCATGAGCGCCGGTTCCGCGAGCATGGACGATGCGTTCGGGAATGCGTTCATGGTCAAAGTGCGTGATTTTCTCACGCATGATGAAGTCTTCCAGCAGCGAAGGCCCGCGGGCGCCGGCTTTCAGGGTGTTCTGGTTGTCCGATACCTTCACGCCCTGATTGGTGCGCAGGGCCTGGTCGGTGGCGTCGGAGCGAAATTTTTCCAGGCTGTCGAGCTTGGCATTGGTGTTGCCCCGGTCCGGGGCATCGGTACCGGCCATTGCGCTTTTGTTAGCTGCAGGCTTCTTGATGCTCATCAGGCTAAACTCCTCGTTCGATTCCCGCCGAAGCCAGGACTCTGTGCATTCCCCAGGCACGGCACCGGGGGCGTTTTCGAGTTGCCTTATTAGTGACTGATGAGGTTTTTAGCCGTTCCTTTTTTATGACCTTTGATCGCGTTATTGCCAAATCGAAGGATGAATGCGGAATAAATGCTAATAACCTCTATACGGACAGGCTAAAATGCGCGCCCGRCTAACCGCTGATCCTTTTTCTAACGCGCCCCACAAGGTTCGCTACGTGATCGAGTTTCAAAACGTCCACAAAACCTACCGCGTCGCCGGTAAGGATATTCCCGCCCTGCATCCGACCAGTCTGACGATTGAGAACGGTCAGGTTTTCGGCCTGATCGGTCATTCCGGTGCGGGAAAAAGTACCCTGCTGCGTCTGATCAATCGCCTGGAGAACTCCAGTGGCGGCAAGATCATCGTCGACGGCGAAGAAGTCACCGCGCTGGATGCCAACAGCCTGCGACGCTTCCGTCAGCAAGTCGGGATGATTTTCCAGCACTTCAACCTGCTGGCGTCCAAGACAGTGGCCGACAATGTCGCGTTGCCGTTGACCCTGGCCGGCGAACTGTCGCGCAGTGAGATCGACCTGCGGGTGGCCGAATTGCTGGCGCGGGTGGGTTTGTCCGACCACGCCAAAAAGTACCCGGCTCAGTTGTCCGGTGGCCAGAAGCAGCGCGTCGGCATTGCCCGTGCCCTGGCGACCAAGCCGAAAATCCTGCTGTGCGATGAAGCCACCAGCGCCCTGGACCCACAGACCACGGCGTCGGTCCTGCATTTGCTGGCCGAGATCAACCGCGAGCTGAAGCTGACCATCGTGTTGATCACTCACGAAATGGACGTGATTCGCCGAGTCTGCGACCAGGTCGCGGTGATGGACGCCGGTGTGATCGTCGAGCAAGGTTCGGTGGCCGAGGTGTTCCTGCATCCGAAGCACCCGACCACCAAGCGTTTTGTGCAAGAAGACGAGCAGATCGACGAAAGCGAACAGCGCGACGACTTCGCTCATGTGCCGGGCCGCATCGTACGCCTGACCTTCCAGGGCGAAGCGACCTACGCGCCACTGCTGGGCACCGTCGCCCGCGAAACGGGTGTGGACTACAGCATCCTGGCCGGTCGTATCGACCGCATCAAAGACATCCCCTACGGGCAACTGACCCTGGCCGTCACCGGTGGCGACATGGAGGCGGCGTTTGCCCGCTTCACCGCGGCTGACGTTCACATGGAGGTGCTGCGCTGATGGAAGTCCTGACAAGTTTCTTCGTTAATATCGATTGGTACGAAATCTGGCTGGCCACCGGCGACACGTTGATGATGCTCGGCGGTTCCTTACTGTTCACTGTATTGCTCGGCTTGCCGCTGGGCGTGCTGCTGTTCTTGTGCAGCCCGCGCCAGTTGCTGGAAGCCAAAGGCGTCTACGCGATACTGTCGCTGATGGTGAACGTGCTGCGTTCGCTGCCCTTCATCATTCTGCTGATCGTGATGATCCCGTTCACCGTGTTGATCACCGGCACATCGCTGGGCGTCGCGGGTGCGATCCCACCGCTGGTGGTGGGCGCCACGCCGTTCTTTGCGCGACTGGTGGAAACCGCATTGCGTGAAGTGGATCGCGGCATCATCGAAGCCACCCAGGCCATGGGCGCGACGACGCGTCAGATCATCACCAATGCCTTGCTGCCAGAAGCCCGTCCCGGCATCTTCGCCGCGATTACGGTGACAGCGATTACGCTGGTGTCCTATACGGCAATGGCCGGTGTAGTCGGCGCTGGTGGCCTGGGCGACCTGGCGATCCGTTTTGGTTATCAGCGTTTCCAGCCCGACGTGATGGTTGTGACGGTGTTGCTGCTGCTGGTGCTGGTTCAGGTGCTGCAAACCTTTGGCGACAAGTTGGTTGTCCATTTTTCCAGAAAATAAAGAATTCTCGTCAATAACAAATGAGCCGGCCATTCGCTGGCAGGCGCCAGACGGGCGCCTTATATGGAGTTAGCTGAATGAAAAAACTACTCGTCGCGTTCGCTGCTGTTGCGGCCTTCTCCGCCCACGCAGACACCCTGACTGTCGCTGCCACCCCGGTCCCGCACGCAGAAATCCTCGAATTCGTGAAGCCGGCCCTGGCCAAAGAAGGCGTGGACCTGAAGGTCAAAGTCTTCACCGACTACATTCAGCCGAACGTGCAGGTAGCGGAAAAACGTCTGGACGCCAACTTCTTCCAGCACCAGCCGTACCTCGATGAGTTCAACAAGGCCAAGGGCACCAACCTGGTTTCCGTGGTCGGTGTGCACCTGGAGCCGCTGGGCGCGTACTCCAGCAAGTACAAAACCCTCGCCGAGGTGCCGGGTGGTGCCAACGTGGTGATCCCGAATGACGCCACCAATGGCGGCCGTGCGCTGTTGCTGTTGGAGAAGGCTGGCCTGATCAAGTTGAAGGACTCGAACAACATCCTGTCGACCGTGAAGGACATCACCGAGAACTCCAAGGACCTGAAATTCCGTGAACTGGAAGCCGCGACCATCCCACGCGTGCTGACCCAGGTCGACCTGGCGCTGATCAACACCAACTACGCGCTGGAAGCCAAGCTCGATCCAGCCAAGGACGCGCTGGTCATCGAAGGCAGCGACTCGCCATACGTGAACATCCTCGTGGCCCGTCCGGACGACAAGGACAGCGACGCGATGAAGAAACTGGTTGCCGCGCTGCACAGCCCGGAAGTCAAAGCCTTCATCCTCGAGAAGTACAAAGGCGCGGTAGTGCCGGCGTTCTGATTGTCTGAACGCAACGAAAAAGGGGACGCCATGTGCGTCCCCTTTTTTTGTGCCAAAACACCGCTCCCTGTAGGAGCACGGCTTGCCGGCGATGGCATCCTTGAGACCGCCATCGCCGGCAAGCCGTGCTCCTACAGAAAAGCGTGGTGATTATTTGCGGTTAAGCATCACCGGCAACTGCGCCACCAGCTTCGCATTGTTCAGCGGCGCCCGAATAAACCCTCGCTGTGTGCCATCCGGGCCGATTACCGCCAGGTTGCCACTGTGATCAACCGTGTAGTTCGGTTTGCTGGTGTCGGCCGGAATAAACGGAATGCTCACGGCGTTGGCCAGCTTCTGAATGTCATCCACCGAGGAAGCGGTCAGGCCTTTGAACTGTGGATCGAAGTAGCCCAGGTACTGCTTGAGCTGAGGCGGGGTATCGCGGTTCGGGTCGACGCTGACCAGGATGATCTGCAGTTTGGCCACCGCCTCGGGTGGCAGCTCGCTTTTGATCTGACGCAACTGGGCGAGGGTGGTCGGGCAGATATCCGGGCAGAAGGTGTAGCCGAAGAACAGCAGGCTCCATTTGTCTTTCAGCTGATTGACCGTCACTGGATTGCCGTCCTGATCGGTCATTTTCACGTCAGGCAAGTTGCGACTTTGCGGCAGCAGGATGATCCCCGCATCGATCAGTGCCGTCGGGTCGCCCTGGCCTTTACCAGACAGCACTTTGTTGATGGTCAGGCCCAGAACCAGTGCGATCAGGGCGACGAGAATGAAGACGGTTTTCTGGGTTCGAGTCATAGGTTCAACAGTAAGTAGTGGTCTACGAGCAGCGCGATAAACAGCAGGAACAAGTAGTAAATAGAATACTTGAACGTGTTGATCGCCGCGTGCGGCCGGGTGCCACGGTACAGCACCACGGCCCATTGCAGAAACCTTGCGCCCAGCACCACGGCGCAAACCAGGTAGAGCAGGCCGCTCATGTGGATCACGTAGGGCATCAGGCTGACGGCCAGCAACGCAAAGGTATAAAGCAGGATGTGCACCTTGGTGTAGTGCTCGCCATGGGTGACCGGCAGCATTGGAATGTCGGCCTTGGCGTATTCCTCTTTGCGGTGAATCGCCAGCGCCCAGAAGTGCGGCGGGGTCCAGGCGAAAATGATCAGCACCAGCAGCAGCGGTTCGGCGCTGACGTGTCCGGTGGCAGCGGTCCAGCCAAGCAACGGCGGGGCTGCCCCGGCCAGGCCGCCGATGACGATGTTCTGCGGGGTCGCACGTTTCAGGAAACCGGTGTAGACCACTGCATACCCGAGCAGCGATGCGAGGGTCAGCCAGGCGGTCAGCGGATTGGTGAACGCCAGCAACAAGGCCTGACCCAGCACGGCCAGCACCAGGGCAAACGTCAGCGCAGAGGCCGGTGACACCCGGCCTTGCGCCAACGGACGTTTGTGCGTGCGGGCCATGATCGTATCGATGCGCCGGTCCACCACATGGTTGACGGCCGCGGCGCCACCGGCACACAAGGCGATCCCCAGATTGCCGAACACCAGCACCGTCCATGGCACCCCGGCACGGGTCGCGAGGAACATGCCGACCAGCGAGGTGATGAGCATCAGCACCACCACTTTCGGCTTGGTCAGCTCCAGGTAGTCACGCCAGATCGCCTGACTGTGACGTTCGCCGATCAATGTCGCCATGGCATCTCTCCTTTTATTGTTATGGGCCCGGCTGAGTGTTTACGCGGGCTGAAGTGCCAACGCGCGAGGGATTGCTGCTTGACCCGAACCAGACTGGTCCGTGCGTGATAATTGACCAGCACCATCGTCAGCAGGAGTGCCGCGCCGCCCGCGTTGTGGGCGACGGCCACCGGTAGCGGCAGATGGAACAGCACGTTGCTGATTCCAAGGGTGATTTGTGCAGTGAGTGCGATCAGCACCATCCCTGCAAGACGCGTCATGCCGACGGCTTTCAGTTGCCAGGCGAGCCCGAGCAGCACCAGCGTGACCAGCAACGCGCCAATTCGGTGGGTCAGATGAATCGCGGTACGGGCATCGCTGTCCAGTTGTCCACCAAGGTAATTGGGGCCGATGTGTTGAGTCAGATGAAAGCCGTTGGCGAAATCGGCCGGTGGCATCCATTGTCCATGACAGGTCGGGAAATCGATGCAGGCCACGGCGGCATAGTTGGAACTGACCCAGCCACCGAGGGCAATTTGCAGGATCACCAGCAGCAACCCTGCCGTCGCCCAATACTGCAAACGCCGTGGCACGGTCAGCGCCGGCAATACGCCCGACAGGCGCAACGTCAGTAAAAACAACAAACTCAGCGTCGCAAACCCGCCGAGCAAATGCCCGGTGACCACTTGCGGCCAGAGCTTGAGCGTCACCGTCCACATGCCGAACGCGGCTTGGGCGAACACCACCGCCAGCAAGAACAATGGCAACTTCACCGGTTGCCCCGGATGACGACGGTGCACCCAGGCCCGGCCCGCCAGGATCGAAATCAACAGCCCCAACGTACCGGCGAAGTAGCGGTGGACCATCTCGTTCCAGCCTTTATGGGCTTCGACCGGAGCATCGGGAAAGTGCAATTCGGCATGCGCCAGTTGGGCTTCGCTTTTCGGCACGCTGATAAAACCGTAGCAACCGGGCCAGTCCGGGCAGCCGAGGCCGGCGTGGGTCAGGCGGGTGTAGGCGCCGAGCAACACCACAATCAGTGCCAGCAAGGTGGCAAACAGCGCGAGGCGAAATCCAGGTTTGGCCATGACGATGCCCTTATCCGATGTTCGACAGTTTCAGCAGATGACGCAGGTCGTTAAGCAGATCCTTGCCCTTCACCGTCGGGTCATAAAGCAGCACCAGGTTGCCGTGCGGGTCGATGATCCACAGTTGCGGTGCAGTTTTATCCCCTGTCGTCTTGCTGAAAGTGGTCAGGTCCATGGGGTAGCGTTGTAGTTGAGGATACTCGCGGGTCAGCTTGGCGTCGTACTCGCTGCTCAGCGGTTGCGCGGCAGCCAAGGCGTGGCTGGCGCGGGAGGCATCGCGGCCAAGGCCGATCTGGATTTGTCGCGCCAGGTACACCAGTTGCTGGCAGTCGACCGAGCAATCCTTGGGCGCCGTTACCAGCAACTGCCAGCGATCCTCTTGTGCCTGCACACCCAGATCGGCGCGTGTCTGGCCGTTACCGATCAGCTCGCCGTGATAGCTGCGACCCTCCGGCACCCAGAACTGCAGTTTGTACATGCCGGTGGCGAGGATCATCGGACCGATCACCCCGAGCAAAATCAGCAGCAGCTGAAAGCGGCCCTTGCGTCGACTCGCCGGTGTTTTCGCCTCAGACATGTTGGGTGGATTCATGGCCGCTCCCATGGTGTTTCTCCTTTGCGTTGTGCCAGCCGAGATAGAGATAAAGGCCGAACAGGGCGAGCGACATGGCGAACCACTGCACGGCATAAGCGAGGTGTTTTTCCGGCCCCATGGCCACTACTGGCCAATCGGCCTGGTAGGACGCGGGGCCGGTTTCTTCACGTAATTCGTAGGCGAACCCTGCACGGTTCAGCGCCGTCCACAGCTTGGCCGGCTCAACGGCGGTCACCAGTTGTGGCCAGGTCGTGGTGCTCGGATCGGCATGCAACTGGAAGGTCGCGCCGGGGGACACGTAGACCGAGGCGTCAAGACTCAAGGCCTCTTCAGGTGTAGTGAACTGCGGCGGTATGCGCCGGTCCGGCCAGGGCAGCCAGCCGCGATTGACCAGCAACCAGAGCCCGGACGCCTGGTCCTGAAACGGTTGCAATAGCTCAACGCCGACCTTGCCGTTACGCTGGCGGTTGTCCAGCAGCAGGCTGTGCGCGGCATCGAATTGGCCGTGCAAGTGAACCCGGCGGAAGGCCGGGTCTTCGGTGTGTTGCAACTCGGTGCTGGCCATCGGTTCGGCGGCGCGGCGCTCGGCATAGCTTTGCAGCAACGCGCTTTTCTCCGCGCCTCGGCCCAGTTGCCAGAACCCGAGCGACACCAGCAGCGGCAGCAATGCTGCCACCACCAGGGTCGGCACGATGCCCGGCCGGAAGCGCTTCATGGCGAGGCCAAAAAGTCGCTGGTCGCGATAGCTATACTCAAGTGCATCGCCTTTCCCCCGGAGTCTCACCATGCTCAAAGCAGCCATCGTCCTGATGCTGATTGCCACGGTTGTCAGCCTGTTCAGCGGCCTGTTTTTTCTGGTCAAGGACGACAGCAGCTCAAACCGCCTCGTCATTGCCTTGAGTGTTCGTGTGGCCTTGGCCGCTGTCACCGTCGGCTTGATCGCCTGGGGCTTCTTCAGTGGCCAGTTGGTGTCGCACGCGCCTTGGTAAGCCTCATAGCACGTAGACGAAAACGAACAGGCCGATCCACACCACGTCCACGAAGTGCCAATACCAACTCGCCGCTTCAAAGCCGAACTGGTGATCGGCATCAAAGTGCCCGCGCATGACCCGCATCAGCATCACAAACAGAATGATCGTGCCGATGGTCACGTGGGCGCCGTGGAAACCGGTGAGCATGAAGAACGTCGCACCGTAGATGCCGGAGCCGAGGGTCAGACCCAGCTCGTGGTAGGCGTGCATGTATTCTTCAGCCTGAAAGGTGAGGAACGCACAGCCCAGCAACACGGTGATCGCCAGCCAGAGTTTCAGTGCGCCGCGATGACCCTTTTTCAGCGCGTGGTGGGCGATGGTCACGGTCACGCTGGAACTCACCAGCAGCACGGTGTTGAGCAGCGGCAAGCCCCAGGGGCTGATGACTTCCTTGGGCGGTGGAAACAGTTTCGAGTCAGGGTTGTTGAGCAGCGGCCAGGTCCACTCGAAAGTCGGCCACAGCATGTGCGCGATGCCCTTGGCACCTTCACCGCCGAGGGCCGGGCCGGAGACGTGACGTACATAAAACAGCGCGCCGAAGAAAGCGATGAAAAACATCACCTCGGAGAAGATGAACCAGCTCATGCCCCAGCGAAACGAGCGGTCCATCTGAGCGCTATATAAGCCGCTACGACTTTCCTTGATCACCGTCCCGAACCAGCCGAACAGCATGTAGGCCAGCAATAGGCCGCCGACGAAAAAGATCAGCGGGCCGTGGGATTCCGGCCGCGCGGCCTTCAGATCGTTGAACCAGGTACCCAGGCCAAACACCGTGGTGACCATGCCGAACGTGGCGATGATCGGCCATTTGCTCTGGGCCGGTACGTAATAGTGTTCATGAGTTGCCATTTATTGTTCTCCTTATCGGGCACGCTCAGCCGCCAGTGTTTACAGCTACCGGTGGATGTCGGGCGGTGATATCGAACAGCGTGTAGGACAGCGTCAGGTGCTTCACATCCTTGGGCATGTCACGGTCAACGATGAAACGTACCGGCATCTCGATCCGTTGACCGGGCTGCAGCACTTGCTGGGTAAAGCAAAAACATTCGGTCTTGTGGAAGTACGCCGCGGCTGTGCTGGGCGCGATGCTCGGCACGGCCTGGGCGCTCATCGGCCGATCGGTGGGGTTGTGCGCGATGAAAATCATCTCGTTCACAGCGCCCGGATTGGCGGTCAACTCCTCAGCCTTGGGATAGAAATCCCATGGCATGTCGGCAGTGTTGGTCGACAGGAACTGCACGCGAACCTGCCGCGAGGTGTCCACGGTTTGCTCGCCTTCGTATTGCCCGGCGRTCTTGCCGTTAATGCCGAAGGCCTTGCACATCACGTCGTAGATCGGCACCAGGGCAAACCCGAAGACAAACATGGCCACCACCACCAGCAGCAGGCGGGTGACCAGTTTTTTCATCGAAATCGAATCAGCCATGGTTTCCAACCTCCACGCCAAACCCTGTAGGAG
>NZ_JBFUBK010000047.1:0-42866 GCF_056405815.1 Pseudomonas sp. P1_F1_2
GAGTGAGCCTGCTCGCGATAGCGGTGGGTCAGACAGTGACGATGCTGACTGTCACACCGCTATCGCGAGCAGGCTCGCTCCACAGGGTAAGGTTGCGTTTATTCGCCGGTAGCAACGCCCCGCGCAGGATCGTTGATCCACTCGCTCCACGATCCGGCATACAACGTCCCCAACGGATAACCCGCCAGGCACAGCGCAAACAGGTTGTGGCACGCCGTTACGCCTGAACCGCAGTACGCCACCAGATCGTTCGGCGAGCGATCGGCAAGTTTTGCGGCAAAACGCTGCTTGAGCTGATCCGCCGGCAGGAATCGCCCATCGGCGCCAAGGTTGTCGGTAAAGGCTGCACATTGCGCACCCGGAATATGCCCGGCAATCGGATCGATAGGCTCAACTTCGCCTTTGAAACGCGGCAAGCCACGGGCATCCAGCAAGGTCAGCGCAGGCTGGCCGAGACGTTGCAGAAGTTGTTGCGCATTCAGGGTCAACGCGTTGTCCGGCACACCGGTGAAGGTGCCCCGCTTGCTCTCGCACGCATCCAGGCTCAGCGGCAACCCCGCCGCGTGCCAGGCCTTGAGCCCGCCATCCAGAATGAACACGCCATCACGCTTGCCCAGCCATGCCAGCAACCACCAGGCCCGTGCTGCGTAGGCACCCGGACCGTCATCATACAAAACCACTTCACTGTCAGCGTTGATGCCCCAGGCTTGCAGGCGTTCGATCAAGTCTTCAGGTTTGGGCAAGGGATGACGCCCGGTGACCCCCTTGACCACAACACCACTCAAATCACCTTCCAGATCGGCAAAGCTCGACCCGGCGATGTGCCCTTCGGCATAGCTACGCTGGCCATAGTCCGGGTCTTCGAGGGCAAAACGACAATCCAGAATCACCAGCCCCGACTGCTCCTTTTTCAGGTCCAGTGCTTGCGGGCTGATCAGTTGCGCAATGGGCATAACGGGCTCCAGTGATTAAGTCGAATTGAGTCTTACTACACTTCTTCCAGTGCCTGGGCCAACGGCACATAAAACTCTTCGCAGAGTGCATTGACCGCGTCGCGGGATTGATCCGTGACAAACCCGGCCTCAAGCACCAGCACCTGATACACACCCCGTTTGATGGCCTGCTCGCTCAGGTGGTTGGAATTCTCCCGCGTGGTGCACAGGAACCGCACCCAGGACGTCAGGATGATCCACGCATTGAGCGTCAGAGACTCAATCTGAACCTTGTCCATTTGCAGGATGCCGGCCTCGACGAAGGCCGCGTAGATGTGCGTGCCATGAATCAGGCAGCGCTGGGAAAACCGTCGGTATCGGGCCGCCAGTTCGGGATCGCTGTCGAGCAAGTGCTCGAGGTCGCGATGCAAAAACCGGTAGCGCCACATGGCCGCCAGCAGCTCCTGAAGGTAGAAGCGCTTGTCCTCGACCGTAGACGCGCGCCCCTGAGGGGGGCGCAGGAAGCTGTCCACCAGGCTTTCGTACTCACTGAACAACACGGCGATGATCGCCTGCTTGTTGGGGAAGTGGTAGTACAGGTTGCCCGGTGAAATTTCCATGTGGGCGGCAATGTGGTTGGTGCTGATGCTGCGCTCACCCTGCTGATTGAACAGCTCCAGGCTGTTCTGCACGATGCGCTCGCTGGTTTTGATCCGAGGGGCCATGGCTTGAGCTTTAATTCAGAGTGCGATGACGGGCATCTTACGACCTATCCGCAAGCGGATGAAACAACCCCGCGCAAGATGTCATTTGACTTTATAGAGCATAGACTCTAAAAAGTGCCTCACTACAATAAAAAGTGCCTCACTACAATAAATCCGGAGCCGATCATGACTGCTGACATCGCCTACCTCCAGAGTTTGAATCAGCCTCTGGAAGAAATGCAGGCACTGTTCGACGCGCAACGCGCAGCTTACGCCGCCAACCCGATGCCGCCTGCTGCCCAGCGCCAGCAATGGCTGAAGGCCCTGCGCGATCTGTTGAGCAGCGAACGTCAGGCCTTGATCGAGGCCATCAGCCAGGATTTCAGCCACCGCAGCGCTGACGAAACCCTGCTCGCTGAACTGATGCCCAGCCTTCACGGCATCCATTACGCCAGCCAGCACCTCAAGGGCTGGATGAAGGCCTCGCGACGTAAAGTGGGCATCGCTTTCCAGCCGGCGGCGGCCAAAGTGGTGTACCAACCGCTGGGCGTGGTGGGTGTGATCGTGCCCTGGAACTACCCGTTGTACCTGGCCATCGGTCCATTGGTAGGCGCGCTGTCGGCCGGTAACCGAGTGATGCTCAAACTCAGCGAATCAACCCCCGCCACCGGTGCACTGCTCAAGGAACTGTTCGCCCGGATCTTCCCTCAGGACCTGGTCTGCGTGGTGCTGGGCGAAGCCGATGTCGGCGTCGCATTCTCCCGCCTGCGTTTCGATCACCTGCTGTTCACCGGTGCCACCAGCATCGGCAAACACGTGATGCGTGCGGCGGCCGAGAACCTCACCCCGGTCACCTTGGAACTCGGCGGCAAGTCCCCGGCCATCGTGTCCCACGACGTGCCCCTCAAAGACACCGCCGAACGCATCGCCTTCGGCAAAACCCTGAACGCCGGGCAAACCTGCGTGGCCCCGGACTACGTACTGGTGCCGGAAGACCGCGTGGGTGGGTTTGTCGAAGCCTATCGCCAGGTGGTTCGCGGTTTTTATCCGACACTGGCTGACAACCCGGACTACACCGCCATCATCAACGAGCGGCAACTGGCGCGCCTCAACGGCTACGTCAGCGATGCCACCAGCAAAGGTGCGCTGCTGATCCCGCTGTTCGATCAAGGTCAGGGCCGTCGCATGAGCCACAGCCTGCTGCTCAATGTCACCGACGACATGACGGTGATGCAGGACGAAATCTTCGGCCCGCTGCTGCCGATCGTGCCGTACAAGCATCTGGACGAGGCGTTTGCCTACATCAACCAACGCCCTCGCCCACTGGCGCTGTACTACTTCGGCTACGACAAGCGTGAACAAAACCGTGTGCTCCACGAAACCCATTCCGGCGGGGTTTGCCTCAATGACACCCTGCTCCATGTCGCCCAAGACGACATGCCGTTTGGCGGTATCGGCGCTTCGGGCATGGGCCATTACCACGGCCACGAAGGCTTCCTGACCTTCAGCAAGGCCAAAGGTGTACTGATCAAGCAGCGGTTCAACGCGGCAAAACTGATCTACCCGCCGTACGGAAAGTCCATTCAAAAACTGATCCAGAAACTGTTCATCCGCTAACGATCGCCACCACCGGGTAAAAACAATAATGAGCCCAAGCCTGACCGATACACCCGCGCTGTCACGGCGCGGCCTGCTGAAATTCAGCCTCGGCGCCACCGCCTTTCTCGCCACCGCCGGACTGGGTGCGAGCCTCAGCGGCTGCTCGTCGAGTGTTGCGGCGAACGGCTTCGTGATCCTGCGCAGCGGCGATCTGCTGTTTTTGCGCGCACTGATCCCGGTGATGCTCGAGGGCAGCGTCGCCGCCGGGAAGATGCCGGCATCGGTCGACGAGACCTTGCACTGCCTGGATAACGCCTTGAATCACCTGTCGCCGGAAATGCTCAAGCTGACCCAGCAATTGTTCGATGTGCTGGGAATGACGGTGACGCGCGGCCCGCTGACCGGCATCTGGGGCAGCTGGGAAAACGCAAGCAGCGAAGAGATCCGGCATTTTCTTGATCGCTGGGAAAACAGCTCGTTGAGCTTGTTGCGCATGGGGCATAGCTCATTGCTGCAACTGGTGATGATGGCGTGGTACAGCCGGGCGGAGTCGTGGGTGCATTGCGGATATCCCGGGCCGCCTGCCGTTTGAGACCGAGGCGCCTCACCACCAAAAACAAAATAAAAAGAGAACTTGAAGATGCCCGTACCCGATCCGTTCCGAGAAGGCCTGTCCCGTGGCTGGAAAACCTACAATGGCTCGCAACTGACCCAAGACCTGACCCTCGAAGCGGATGTGGCGATCATCGGCAGCGGTGCCGGCGGTGGTACCACGGCTGAAATCCTCAGTGCGGCCGGCTACAAAGTGCTGCTGATCGAAGAAGGCCCGCTCAAGACCAGCAGCGACTTCAAGATGCTCGAAGACCAGGCCTACACCAGCCTCTATCAGGAAGGCATCGGGCGCATGAGCAAGGATGGCGCGATCACCATCCTCCAGGGCCGGGCCGTGGGCGGCACCACGCTGATCAACTGGACGTCGAGCTTTCGCACGCCGACCCCGACGCTCGAACACTGGGCCAAGGAGCACGATGTCAAAGGCCACTCCCCCGCCGAAATGGCGCCGTGGTTCGAGAAAATGGAACAACGCCTCGGTGTCGCACCGTGGAGGGTGCCGCCCAACGCCAACAACGATGTGATCCGCAAAGGCTGTGAAAAACTCGGTTACAGCTGGCACGTCATTCCGCGCAACGTGCGTGGCTGCTGGAACCTGGGCTATTGCGGCATGGGCTGCCCGACCAACGCCAAGCAATCGATGCTGGTCACGACCATTCCCGCCACGCTGGAAAAAGGTGGTGAGCTGTTGTACCTGGCCCGCGCGCAACAGCTGTCGATCAAGGATGGCAAAGTCACCGGCTTGCAATGCGTAGCGATGGATGACCGTTGCGTTGCGCCGACCGGACGCACGATCACGGTCAAGGCGCGGCATTACGTATTGGCCGGCGGCGGCATCAACAGCCCGGCGCTGCTCCTGCGTTCCGACGCGCCCGATCCCCATAAACGCCTGGGCAAAAGAACGTTTTTGCATTTGGTGAACATGTCCGCCGCCTTGTTCGACGAGGTGGTCAACCCGTTCTACGGCGCGCCCCAGTCGATCTATTCCGACCATTTCCAATGGCAGGACGGCACCACCGGCAAGATGTCCTACAAACTTGAAGTCCCGCCSCTGCACCCGGCGCTGGCGACGACCCTGCTTGGTGGTTTCGGCACGGAAAACGCCCAGCACATGGAGCACCTGCCCCATACCCATGCGATGTTGGCGCTGTTGCGCGACGGTTTTCATCCAGAGAGCACCGGCGGTAGCGTCGAGCTGCGCGGCGACAATACGCCGGTGCTCGACTATCAGGTCTCGCCCTATGCCTGGGAGGGCCTGCGCCGAGCCTTTCACAGCATGGCCGAGATCCAGTTTGCCGGCGGCGCCAGTGCGGTCATGCCCATGCACGCCGACGCTCGCTACGTGAAAACCCTGGCTGAAGCACGCACGCTGATCGATGGCTTGAGCCTTGAGCTCTATCGCACACGCCTGGGCAGTGCCCATGTGATGGGCGGTTGCGCGATGGGCGAAGACCCGAAAAACGCCGTGACCGACAGCCTTGGCCGTCATCATCAGCTGAGCAATCTGTCGATCCATGATGGCTCACTGTTTCCCACCAGCATTGGTGCGAACCCGCAATTGTCGGTCTATGGGCTGACAGCGCAATTGGCCACTTCGCTGGCCGAACGTTTGAAAAACCCATAAGAATGGAGAATATTCGTATCGTCTATAGTGCTTTCTTACCCAACAGGCGACTTGGCCGACCGGGAAGGCTGCGATACCATCCGACTCCCCAACGGACTCCCGCCAGGACGACGCGATGAACCGAGTGTTGTACCCAGGTACCTTCGACCCTATTACCAAGGGCCATGGCGACTTGGTCGAACGCGCCGCGCGCCTGTTCGATCATGTCATCATTGCCGTCGCCGCCAGCCCGAAGAAAAACCCGTTGTTTCCTCTGGAGCAACGTGTGGAGCTGGCCCGCGAGGTCACAAAACACCTGCCGAACGTTGAAGTCGTCGGCTTCTCGACGCTGCTCGCGCACTTCGCCAAAGAGAAGAACGCCAACGTGTTCCTGCGTGGCTTGCGCGCGGTGTCGGACTTTGAATACGAATTCCAGCTGGCCAACATGAACCGCCAGCTGGCGCCGGATGTAGAAAGCCTGTTTCTTACACCGTCCGAGCGTTATTCGTTCATTTCCTCGACGCTGGTCCGTGAAATCGCAGCGCTTGGCGGCGATATCACCAAGTTCGTCCACCCTGCGGTGGCGGACGCCCTCACCGAGCGCTTCAAGAAGTAACGACCGCTGAATCGGCGCCTGCGTGCACTGCGGGCGCCAATGCGGCACAATTGTGCGCATTGGTTTATTGCGCCCGGGCCTGTCGCCCTGGCTGGAGTTAGCATGTCCCTGATCATCACCGACGATTGCATCAACTGCGACGTCTGCGAACCCGAGTGCCCGAACGCCGCTATTTCCCAAGGCGAAGAGATCTACGTGATCGACCCGAACCTGTGCACACAGTGCGTCGGCCACTACGACGAACCTCAGTGCCAGCAAGTGTGCCCGGTGGATTGCATTCCACTGGACGAAGCGCACCCGGAGACAGAAGAGCAACTGATGGAGAAGTACCGGAAAATTACTGGCAAGGCTTGAGATTTTTTCTGCCTGCCATGCCGCCATCGCGAGCAAGCTCGGTTCCTACAGTTGATCGCGTGAACTTGTAGGAGCCGAGCTTGCTCCGGGCGGCGTTCCGACGATGAGGCCATCAGCCACACCAAAGATATAACTGCCTTCATTCCTGCTGCTCAAACCCCTCCCCGATACACCCCAGGCATCGCACGAATGCGGCTTTCGCCGGATCAACGACCAACGCCTGTCCCGCATCGCCCACCCCGCCACCCAGCGCGGTAAACGGCAAAGACACCACAAACACGCCCGCACCGATCACCGTCGCGACGACCAACAAAGGTCGGGCAATCAGCAAATCACCGATCATGGCGTACGCCGGAGGATTGTGGATGGTGTAGAGCGGATCGCCACTGCCACTGCTGGACGCCAGCGCTGAGGTACTCACGCTCAACAGCAAAACAACGGCAAGGGTTCGAAAAAGACTCATGGCACGGTCCTTATGCGAGGCAGTGAGAACACTGACTATAGACCGTGGGGTTTTTCAGCTCTGACAGCGTGGGCAAAAGACGCTGGCGCGCTGGCCGAGCTTCACATCCCGCAGTTCTGTACCGCAGACCTTGCAGGGCTCATGGCCTCGACCGTACACAAACAGTTCCTGCTGGAAGTAACCCGGCTGACCGTCACCCCCGATGAAGTCGCGCAGGGTGGTGCCGCCACGCTCGATGGCCGCGGCGAGGATGCGTTTGATCTCGATCGCCAGTTTCAAATATCGCGCCCGGGAGATGCTTTTGGCTTCGCGGCGCGGATCGATGCCGGCGGCGAACAGCGCTTCAGTCGCGTAGATATTGCCGACACCCACCACCACTGCGTTATCCATGATGAACGGCTTGACCGCTATGGATCGCCCGCGCGACTGCTGGAACAGGCGTTCGCCGTCGAACAGGTCGGTCAACGGCTCCGGCCCCAGGCGAATCAACAATTCGTGGTTAAGCGGGTCGAGGCTCCAGAGCATTGCGCCAAACCGGCGCGGGTCGGTGTAACGCAGCGCCAGCCCGGACTCCAGCTCGATATCCACATGCTCGTGCTTGGCCGCCGGCAGTCCGGCTTCCACCAAGCGTAAATTCCCCGACATGCCCAAATGGCTGATCAGTGTGCCGACTTCGGCATTGATCAGCAGGTACTTGGCACGCCGTTCCACCAGCACGATGCGCTGCCCGGACAAGCGCACATCGAGGTCTTCGGGAATCGGCCAGCGCAAACGCCGGTCACGCACGATCACCCGGCAGACCCGCTGGCCTTCCAGGTACGGCGCAATCCCGCGGCGGGTGGTTTCGACTTCTGGCAGTTCAGGCATGGCGCACTCGAATCAGGCTATCCAACACTCAGCGGTGAGTGCCAAGGTCGCGAATCGTTTGCTTGAGCGTCTCGAAGTCGTAGTCCGAGAGGCCGACATAGTCGAGCACCAGATGCCCGATGCTGTTCCATTCGTGGTCTTCGGTCTGGTTGCCCAACACCCGGTAGGACGCACAAATGTGCTCGGCCATCTTCAGGATCGCCAGCAGATTCTTGAGCTGGGCATTGCGCGACGACTCATCGCTGAAGATCGCCAACGCGTTGTGGTGATTGGCGATAGCGGCGGTCACATGGTCCGGCAGACGCCAGGACTTGGCAGTGTAGTAGCCGACCACGGCGTGGTTGGTGTTGAACACCCGGTTCTCGGTGTCCACCACTCGGCACTCGGGGCCGGCATTGGCGTAAGCCTGTTCGAGCACGGTCATGTACTCAGGGAAACGCTGAAGCATCAACGGCACGCCACAATCGTGGAACAACCCCAGGGCATACGCTTCATCGCCGGCCTGCGCACCAATCCGCTTGGCCAGCGTCAGGCAGGTCATCGCCACGTCTTGAGCCGTGTCCCAGAAACGGTTCAAGGTAACGATGGTGTCGTCATTCATCTCACCCTTGATCGACTGCGCGTTGATCAGGTTGATGATTGAACGACTGCCCAGCAGGTTCACCGCACGCTGGATCGAGGTGATCTTGTTGCTCAAGCCGTAATACGGCGAGTTGACGATTTTCAACAAGGAGCCAGAGAGGCCCGGGTCCTGGGAGATCAGCTTCGCGATCACTTCCAGGTCCGGGTCGGGCATGTACTGCTCCATCTGCAAATCCACCATGATTTGCGGCTGGGCGGGCACGCTGATGCCTTGCAGGGACTGTTGAATCTGTTCGGTAGTCAGCTCTTGGGACATAAGTACACACTCTGGGCCAGGCGCAGATTCTAGCTTCTAAAAGTTGGATCCGACACCTTGGACGGTCCATCTGTTGAAGTTTCATCTTCAGCCGCGACCTTCACCGCATGTCCATCCGCCAAACCGTGGCCTTGCGCAACACGCTATACTCCCGCTCTTTTTTCCGGAGCGACGTCATGTCCCTGCCTAGCCTGCGCCTCAAAGCCAACGCCGACCGTCGCCTGCGCAACGGCCACTTGTGGGTCTACAGCAACGAAATCGATGTAGCCGCCACGCCTTTGCACGGTTTCAAGGCCGGCGATCAGGCGATCCTCGAAGCAGCCGGCGGCAAGCCGCTGGGCATCGTGGCCATGAGCCCGAACAACCTGATCTGCGCCCGCCTGCTGTCGCGTGACATCAAGTTGCCGCTGGACAAGTCGTTGCTCGTTCACCGTATCAACGTCGCCCTGTCGCTGCGCGATCGTCTGTTTGACAAGCCGTTCTATCGCCTCGTCTACGGCGACTCCGACCTGCTGCCAGGCCTGGTGGTCGACCGTTTTGGCGACATCCTCGTGGTGCAGATCGCCTCGGCGACCATGGAAGCTCATAAAGAAGACGTGATCGCCGCGTTGACCCAAGTGCTCAAGCCAAGCGGCATTCTGTTCAAGAACGACTCCGCTGCCCGTGATGCCGAAGGCCTCAACCGCTACGTCGAAACCGTGTTCGGTCTGGTGCCGGAGTGGGTGGCGCTGGAAGAAAACGGCGTGAAATTCGAAGCGCCGGTCATGCAAGGCCAGAAAACCGGCTGGTTCTACGACCACCGCATGAACCGCGCTCGCCTGGCCCCGTATGCCAAAGGCAAACGCGTGCTGGACCTCTACAGCTACATCGGCGGATGGGGCGTGCAAGCGGCCGCGTTCGGCGCCAGTGAAGTGTTCTGCGTCGATGCGTCAGCCTTCGCCCTCGACGGCGTCGAGCGCAACGCCGCGCTGAACGGTTTCGCCGACAAGATGACCTGCATTGAAGGCGACGTGTTCGAAGCCCTGAAAGAGTTGAAAGCCAGCGAAGAGCGTTTCGACGTGATCGTGGCCGACCCTCCGGCATTCATCAAGCGCAAGAAAGACATGAAAAATGGCGAAGGTGCCTATCGTCGCCTGAACGAGCAAGCCATGCGCCTGCTCAGCAAGGACGGCATCCTGGTGAGCGCTTCGTGCTCGATGCACCTGCCCGAAGACGACCTGCAAAACATCCTGCTGACCAGCGCCCGTCACCTGGACCGCAACATCCAGCTGCTGGAGCGTGGCGCTCAGGGTCCGGACCACCCGGTTCACCCGGCCATCGCCGAAACCCGCTACATCAAAAGCATCACCTGCCGCCTGCTGCCAAACAGCTGATAAGGCCGGTTTGACGGGGAACCACTCGGTTCCCCGTTCTATTATTCGATATTCAAACTTACAACTTCCTACACTTGCAATCCGTGCGACTTGCAGGACGTTTCTCTGTATTTTTTATTTCAGAGAATACGCCTTACAAAATCCCGCCTTACCCGTGACTGATCTGACAAAACTACTAGAACCTTCCTACTCAATCTCCCCTTGATAAGGACTGATTAACAACTATGATTAAGTTGTCACACAGAAGTGACACTCACTATCAATGACAAGGAATTCAAAACATGAAAGCAATTACTCTGGAAGCTAACAACATCGCCAATCTGTCTTTTCTGGTTGCCCCAAAAAACCGCTAAGTAAATGAAGCGCTGGGGAGTGCCGGCTACCCAGCGTTCTTTATGAAAAACTCCAGAGCAAAACGCCTATCATGCAGATAAACCCTCATCTCTTCATACTCCCGCGCACGCCCGGACAAATAGTTTGGGACTACAAAAACCACAAACAATACGAACTGGATCTTGAGCATTCAACCCGACTTGCAGAACTTATCAGCAACCCGGGCAAATTCAATAGCAGCAACAGAATAGACACACAACTTCTTGATGCAGGAATACTTACACTTTCAACACCCGTCATTATTGAATGGGGCTGGGATGAACTGTCGAAAATATTCCATATCGGCACCAAGAACATTCCCTGCAAACATACTCCACAAAATATTCATGAATGGTCCAGAGAGTATCTGGACCATTGCAGCGAAGTGTTGGCCACACCGGCTCCCGACAACAGGCTTGTCGAACGTCTGGCAGGCGAACTGATTGAGCTGCCGAAACCTTCATGCCTGCCGGAAGGCTCTCTGGCAAACACCCTGATCGATCGGAAAACCTGCCGTACCTTCACCGGGGATGCCCTCTCACTTGAGGTGGTCAGCACGCTGCTATACCTGTCCCTGGGCTACCTGCGAGAACGTGAAGATGCCATCGACGAAAACTGTGTCGAAGGGCTGGGCGCCCGACGTACCAGTCCATCCGGGGGTGGGCTCAACGCCTGCGAAGGTTTCCTGCTGGTACAGAATGTCATTGGCCTGAATCCCGGGCTCTATGCCTACCTTCCAAGCGGACATGCGCTGAGATTCGTCAATCCACTGCCCGGCCGACCGTTGGGGCAATTGCTGTGCGGGCAACACTTCATTAATAACCTGCCAGTGGGTCTGTTCATCACCAGTCGGTTCGACAAGTTGTGGTGGAAATATGAACACTCGCGCGCGTATCGAATGGCCTACGTTGAAGCCGGGCACATTTCCCAGACCTTCCAGCTGGTGGCCACCTCGCTGGGCCTGAACACCTGGTTGACCGGAGCGCTGACGGACGATCAGGTTGAAACGCTGCTGGGACTCAATGACAACCCCGAACAGCCCTTGTTTTTTGTCGGTTGTGGCAAGAGCGACGGGGAGGCGCTGTGCAAGGAATTGAAAGCGCTGCTGAGCCGTCAGGACTCGCCATCATGACCGACTCGCGCCATGAACAGGCAACACTTCCCACCGGCTGGGCTGATCGCTTCACCCTCGGCGACTGGGATAACCGCGCCGCAGTGCGAACCAGTAAGCACACCTATTTATTGCCGCCGGAGATTGAGCAGCAACTGCAAACCCGGCATTGGTTCCCGCCAGCCTTCCTGCCTTATTTGAATCACCCGTCCGTCAAAGCCGCAGGGCGGGCGATCACTCATCGATTATCGGCCAATCATCTGGTGTACTTCCTCGACTACACCACCCTGCTCGAACACCGCATCGTCAATCGATCTGTCGAAACCATCGTCCATGACGACCTCGGTGTGTGCATTCCCCGGCGGATGAAAAACGCCGCACTGCAGCTCTACACCGACGAGGGGTATCACGCCCTCGTTTCCAATAGCCTCGCCGAACAGATTGCCGCGTTCTACGGCATGTTCGACCGGCCCGTCATGCCGCAGCGAATCATCCGCCTGCAGGCCCTGCTCGAGCGCACACCGGACAGGCACAAATCACTGGCCTGGTTCCTCGCCGGCTTCGTCTCCGAGACGATCATCGCCAAGGATCTGCTCGACATCTGTCGCGACGCCTTGGTGGATGGCGTTCAGGAAATGCTCAGGGATCACCTTGCCGACGAGGCACGACACAGTCGCTATTTCTGCGAAGTTTTCCATTATCTGTGGCTGCACTTGAACAGCGCGCAACGGATGTTCTGCGCGAGTCTGCTGCCGGAGCTCATTCGGGTTTTCTTTGAAGTCGATGAGCGTTGGCTGAAGTCGAGCCTTCGCTTTGTCGGTCTCAGCGAGACAGCCTGCCTGGAAATCATCGAAGGGCTGTCCGACGCGCAAGCCACCCTGCAACGCGCCCGCTCGGGGGCCAGCGCCACCCTGGGCGCCTTGGAAAAAGCCGGTTTCTTCGATCGGCCTTGCAACCGGAAACTCTTCACCCGCGCCGGTTTTCTTGATGAATAAAGGAAACGATGCAGCCTTCAGCAAAAAACGTCGAGCCACCGTCACGCTGTTGATGACCATGACGCTGCTGGGTGTCTTCCCCCTCGACGTCGTGCTCCCGTCCTTCCCCCATCTGGCTGATTACTTTCAGACCTCACCGTCCGGAATTTCCCTGTCTGTCAGCGTGTTTGCCATCAGTCTGGCACTGTCTGTGATGCTGGTCGGGCCAATATCGGATGTGTGGGGACGCAAGACGCTGCTGCTGGGAGGCATGGCTGTCGCGGCTATTGGAGCGGTTGGCTGCGTGTTCGCCAGCGACTACCGCTGGTTCCTGGGATTTCGCATGGTTCAGGCAATGGGTTGCGGGGCATTTTCATTGTCGCAGGCACTGATTCAGGATCTGTTCGTCGGTCGTGAACGGGAGCGCATCAGGATCTGGATGGTGACAGGGGGCGGAGTGTTCATTTCAGTTTCGCCCCTGTTGGGGACCTGGCTGCAATCGTGCCTTGGCTGGCAAGGCAGTTTTTATGTATTCATTGCTCTGTCGTGTGTTGCCTGGTGCGGGGCCTATTGGCTACTCAAGGAAACGCCGCCCGGGCGCAAGCCATCCCACGCAGGGTTTTTCAATGCTTATTGGCGCTTGTGCTCGGATGGACGTTTCATGGGGTACTGGTTGATTTCGGCGCTCGCCTTCGCCTGCCATTTTTCGTTCATCGTTTCTTCGCCCATCATTTTCATGGAACGCCTGGCGCTCTCACCGTATGAGTTCGCCTGTGCATTGCTGCTGTATGGCGTCGCGTACGTATTGGGCGGGGTATTAGCCAGCGTGCTGCATCGATACCTGCAAGCCAACGCCCAGATCATTATCGGCCTGGGCCTGATCGCCGTGTCAGGCGCAATCATGCTGTGGCTGACTCGCCACTTCGGTCTTTCAGCGGCGACGGTGTTGATTTCGATGCTGGTTTGCACCGTCGGCACCACCATCGCCAGGCCAATCGCCAATTCCAAAGCGATGAGTCTTCACCCTGAGAATGCCGGGGCCTCCACTTCGGTCGGGGCCATGCTGATTTTCATGTTCGGCGGCGTCATCAGCTCGGTGATCAACCTGACGCCCGAAAACCTGACCACGGCTCTGGCCCTTGGCTTCCTGGCACTGAGCGCTGCAGGGCTTGGGGTGAACGCAGTCATCAACTACAAGACGCAACAGGCACTCAATACCGGGTGATACGTGCCAGTCGTCATCTCGCCCGCTCCGTCAGCACGGGATCAACGCTTGCCGGCATTCCCTCCTGACGCCAGCCGTGTAGAATCGCGACATTCATCGCCAGTCATCCCCCGGCGGGTTTATGAGCTCAAGCTGAAGCGCGCGGCGATCCCGCAAAGTTATCGGCAACTTCCGGACACACGGCCATTTCTGAGTGTTCCAGACGTCAATAGAAGCTCACTTCCCTTTTGATACCTGATTAGCCGCCCGGAGTGCTTCATGCCTGATTACCGCTCGAAAACATCCACCCATGGCCGCAACATGGCCGGTGCCCGCGCATTGTGGCGCGCCACGGGGATGAAAGATGACGACTTCAAAAAGCCGATCATCGCCATTGCCAACTCCTTCACCCAGTTCGTACCAGGCCACGTCCACCTCAAGGACCTGGGTCAACTGGTCGCCCGCGAAATCGAACGCGCTGGCGGTGTCGCCAAAGAATTCAACACCATCGCTGTCGATGACGGCATCGCCATGGGTCACGACGGCATGCTGTATTCGCTGCCGAGCCGCGAGATCATCGCCGACTCCGTCGAGTACATGGTCAACGCCCACTGCGCCGACGCCATCGTCTGCATTTCCAACTGCGACAAGATCACCCCTGGCATGTTGATGGCCTCTCTGCGCCTGAACATCCCGGTGATCTTCGTTTCCGGCGGCCCGATGGAAGCCGGCAAGACCAAACTGGCCAGCCACGGTCTCGACCTCGTCGATGCCATGGTCATTGCCGCCGACTCCAGCGCTTCTGACGAGAAAGTCGCTGAGTACGAGCGCAGCGCCTGCCCGACGTGCGGTTCGTGCTCCGGCATGTTCACCGCCAACTCGATGAACTGCCTGGTCGAAGCCCTGGGCCTGGCATTGCCGGGTAACGGTTCGACCCTGGCCACCCACAGCGACCGCGAGCAGTTGTTCCTGCAAGCCGGTCGCACCATCGTCGAGTTGTGCAAGCGTTACTACGGCGAGAACGACGAATCGGTCTTGCCGCGCAACATTGCCAACTTCAAGGCGTTCGAAAACGCCATGACGCTGGACATCGCCATGGGCGGCTCGACCAACACCATCCTGCACTTGCTGGCCGCGGCCCAGGAAGCCGAGATCGATTTCGACCTGCGCGACATCGACCGTCTGTCCCGTCACGTTCCGCAACTGTGCAAGGTCGCGCCGAACATCCAGAAGTACCACATGGAAGACGTGCACCGTGCCGGCGGGATCTTCAGCATCCTTGGCTCGCTGGCCCGTGGCGGTTTGCTGCACACCGACCTGCCGACCGTGCACAGCAAGACCCTGGCCGAAGGCATTGCCAAGTGGGACATCACCCAGACCAGCGATGAAGCGGTGCATCACTTCTTCAAGGCCGGCCCGGCAGGTATTCCGACGCAAACCGCATTCAGCCAGTCGACCCGTTGGGAAACCCTGGATGACGACCGTGAAAACGGCTGCATCCGTAGCGTTGAACACGCTTACTCGAAAGAAGGCGGCCTGGCCGTCCTGTACGGCAACATCGCGCTCGATGGCTGTGTGGTGAAAACCGCTGGCGTCGACGAATCGATCCACGTCTTCGAAGGCAACGCGAAGATCTTCGAAAGCCAGGACAGCGCCGTGCGCGGCATCCTTGCTGACGAAGTGAAGGCCGGCGACATCGTGATCATTCGTTACGAAGGCCCGAAAGGCGGCCCGGGCATGCAGGAAATGCTGTACCCGACGTCCTACCTGAAATCCAAAGGTCTGGGCAAAGCCTGCGCCCTGCTCACCGACGGYCGCTTCTCTGGCGGCACYTCGGGCCTGTCCATCGGCCACGCYTCGCCAGAAGCCGCTGCTGGYGGCGCGATTGGTCTGGTGCAGGACGGCGACAAGGTGCTGATCGACATTCCGAACCGTTCGATCAACCTGTTGGTCAGCGACGAAGAACTGGCCGGGCGCCGTGCCGAGCAGGATCAGAAAGGCTGGAAGCCTGTGGAAAAACGTCCACGCAAGGTCACCACCGCCCTGAAAGCCTACGCCCTGCTGGCGACCAGTGCCGACAAGGGTGCCGTGCGTAACAAGGCAATGCTCGACGGTCTGTAAACGTCAGTCGTAGAAATAAAAATGCCCCGCCAAGTGCGGGGCATTTTTTTGTCTGACCGATTTAATGGTTGAACATTACGGCCCCATCGTCGGTGTTATTGAATTTCCTCAGGCTTCACGATCACCCAGTTCTTGTCCGCCGTAACTTCCAGTCCTTCCTTGGCCTGGGCCGCAGCGTTTGTGGCCATCATGCCGTTAATCTGGGTCATGTATTTGTCTTTGCGGTTGACCCACAAGTGGATGCCGCCCTTCTTCACGTCGACACTGTGGAACAGCATGTAACCGTCACTGCTCGGGGTGTCGCCGCCGACCAGGACTGGTTTTTTCCACTGATCGATGTAGGTCAGGATCGCGGCTTGCTTACCGGCCATCCAGGTTGCCGGGGTCCACAGGTATGGGGTCAGTTCAAGGCCAAGGTTAGCCTTCTCGTCGTATTTGCCCGCGGTGATCTGTTTGCGCGCAGTGGTCAACTCGCCGGACTTGGGGTCCTTGAGCAGCAGGCTCACGCCGATCACGTTCTGCGGTTTAACGTTGTAGCCGTACTTCGGATCGGAAGCGACCATGCGCACCAATTCTTCAGAGGCGGCGGTCATTACGTAGACCTCGATGCCGTTCTCCATCAGCTTGTTGTACAGCTCTTTCTGACCAGTGAAGATTTTCGGCGGGTTGACGTCGAGATTCTTGACCACGTCGCCTTCGTAATAAGTCGCCGGCACCGGTTTGCCGGACGCCATCATCTCGTCGACATAGCCTTTGAGTTCTTTGAGGGTAAAGCCGGAGAACACTTGGGCGACCCATGGATAGCAGACCATGTCGTCGACTTCGCAGAGGCGATAGTAGTAACTGAACAGGCTTTCCTTGTGATCGGCAGTGTCTTTGAAGGGCATCAGTTTCAGGGAGGGGTCGAGTTTCTCGCGGGTGATCAGGCCCTTGTTCTCCATGTACGGCAGCAACGACTCTTCCAGATCGTAGCGGTAACTGGTGTTGTCCATGTCGAACACCGCGTAGTTACCTTTGTTGGCGTTGGCGGCAATCATTGCGTCCAGCGCCTTGGCCTGATCGGCAGGCCAGTGTTTCAAATCGGTGGCGAATGCCTGGCCGGCAAGGCCCAGGCAAATTGCTGCAGCCAGTATTTTTGGTATGAATTTCATCGACGACTCTCCCTGAATGTGAAAGACATCGACGCTAACAAATAAGTGTGACAGTCCTCGTCTGTCAGCGACCGCTACCGTACCCATCGCGCCAACTGCATCCCTGACAGCGACACCGGCTTATTCCAAAAACGACAGTCAACCTCTGTTTTCGGTATTAATTCATTAGATATCAAACTGTTAGGATTCCCGGTTCGCAGCTGCCCGGGAAGGCAGCCAGCACAAGTCTTATTGGAGTCCTTATGAATCTGCCGCTGATTCTCAATCTGCTGGTGTTCCTCGCCCTGCTCTTCGGGCTGGCACAAACCCGTCACACCACTTGGAGCCTGGCAAAAAAAGTCTTGCTCGCGCTGGTGCTGGGCGTGGTGTTCGGTGTGTCGTTGCACACCGTTTACGGTGCCGGCAATCCGGTACTGAAAGCCTCGATCGGCTGGATCGATCTGGTCGGCAACGGTTATGTGCAGCTGCTGCAAATGATCGTGATCCCGCTGGTGTTCGCCTCGATCCTCAGCGCCGTGGCCCGTCTGCACAACGCATCATCGCTGGGCAAGATCAGCTTCCTGACCATCGGCACGCTGCTGTTCACCACCGCGATTGCGGCGCTGATCGGCATCGGTTTGACCAACCTGTTTGGCCTGACCGCCGAAGGCCTGATCGCCGGCACACAAGAAATGGCGCGCCTGCAAACCATCCAGACCGATTACGCCGGCAAGGTCGCCGACCTGAACGTACCGCAGCTGTTGCTCTCGTTCATTCCGCAAAACCCGTTTGCAGACTTGGCCCGGGCCAAACCGACCTCGATCATCAGCGTGGTGATTTTTGCGGCGTTCCTTGGCGTCGCAGCCCTGCAATTGCTCAAGGATGACGTCGAAAAAGGTCAGAAAGTGATCAACGCCATCGACACCCTGCAAGCCTGGGTGATGCGCCTGGTGCGGTTGGTGATGAAGCTGACCCCGTACGGTGTATTGGCGTTGATGACCAAAGTGGTCGCCGGTTCCAACCTGCAAGACATCATCAAGCTCGGCAGTTTTGTAGTGGTGTCCTACATCGGCCTGGGCCTGATGTTTGTGGTCCATGGCGTGCTGGTGTCGGCAGCCGGGATCAACCCGCTGCGCTTCTTCCGCAAGGTCTGGCCGGTGCTGACGTTTGCTTTCACCAGCCGCTCCAGCGCCGCGACGATTCCATTGAGCATCGAAGCGCAGACCAGCCGCCTGGGAATCCCGCAGTCCATCGCCAGCTTCGCCGCTTCGTTCGGCGCGACCATTGGCCAGAATGGCTGTGCCGGTCTGTACCCGGCGATGTTGGCGGTGATGGTGGCGCCGACCGTGGGTATCAACCCGCTGGACCCGCTGTGGATCGCGACGCTGGTGGCGATTGTGACGCTGAGTTCGGCCGGTGTGGCGGGTGTCGGTGGTGGCGCGACGTTTGCCGCGTTGATCGTGTTGCCGGCGATGGGTTTGCCGGTGTCACTGGTGGCGTTGCTGATTTCGGTCGAGCCGCTGATCGATATGGGGCGCACGGCGTTGAACGTCAGTGGGTCGATGACAGCGGGCGCGATCACCAGCCAGATCATGCAGCAGACGGATAAAGAGCTGCTGGATGCGGATGAGCATGGGTCGTTGGCTCACGCTTAAATCTTCATCGACAGGACCGGCCCCATCGCGGGCAAGCCCGGCTCCTACACAGGGATCAGTGGTGTTCACACGGTGTGTGCTCCACCTCAAAACCCTGTAGGAGCCGAGCTTGCTCGCGATGCTTTTAAGCCTTCTCCCAAACCTCGAAGTTGTACGCCGGTTTGTCGCCTTCGGCCGGATTCGGCACGTTCGACACCAACTTCCACTCCTTCAAATCAAACTCCGGAAACCACGCATCCCCGTCCGGGCTTAGCGCCACGCGCGTCAGATACAAGCGGTCAGCCTGAGCCATCCCCTGCGCATACAACTGCGCACCGCCAATCAGCATCAGCTCATCGACGCCCTGCTCTTTCGCCCATTCCTCGGCGCGCGCCACGGCCGCTTCCAGCGATGGATAGACTTCCGCGCCTTCCAACACCAGATCAACCTGACGGCTGACCACGATGTTCAACCGGCCCGGCAGCGGTCGCCCGAGCGAATCCCAGGTCTTGCGACCCATGATGATCGGCTTGCCGAGGGTGGTGGCCTTGAAGTATTTGAAATCCCCCGGCAAGTGCCAGGGCATGCTGTTGTCGACGCCGATTACACGGTTTTCACCGAGGGCTGCAATCAGGCTGAGGGGGAGTGATTTAGTCATGCCGGCGAGGATACCAGAGCCATCCGTACCCCGATAAGCGCCACAGCGGTTATGCTCACGACTCAATCTAAGCGACGGGATGCCGCGTGACTGAACTGAACAACCTCTGGCTGACAGAAACCATCCGCCTGCGTGAAGAACACGCCGGGCCGCTTGAGGATCTGGAAGCCAACCGACTGGCCCGCAGCGCTGGCGGCGACCTGCCGGCACGGATTCAACGTCGGGCCGTGTGGCTGGCCGAACGCGATGGTTTGGCCAATGCCCTCGTGCACTGGCTGCAAGGCGCGCGACTGGCGCTGATCGTGATGGCGGTGTTGGCCGTGGTCAGCGGCGCCGGCCTGGCGTTTGCTGCGATGGGCGACGGGCAAACCCCGGTGAATGTGTTCTGGGCCTTGGGCAGTTTGCTCGGGCTGAACCTGATTTTGCTGATCAGTTGGGCGCTGGGCCTGGTCTTCGCCGGCGAACACGGCGCCACCCTCGGGCGCTTATGGTTGTGGCTCAGTGAAAGACTCGCGCGTGATGCCAAAGCCGCACAACTGGCCCCGGCCCTGCTGCTGCTATTGCAGCGACAAAAACTCAATCGCTGGGCCCTCGGTATTCTGGTCAACGGCCTGTGGCTGCTGGCGATGCTCAGCGCCCTGGCGATTCTACTGACGTTGATGGCCACCCGGCGCTACGGCTTCGTCTGGGAAACCACCCTCCTGAGCGGCGACACCTTCGTCGCCATGACTCAGGCCCTCGGCGCGCTGCCGGCCTTGATCGGTTTCAGCGTGCCCAGCGTGGAGATGATTCGCGCCAGCGGCGATGCCGCGCTGAACATCGAAAGCGCTCGGCAAGCCTGGGCCGCCTGGCTGGTGGGTGTGCTGCTGATGTACGGCGTGTTGCCGCGCTTGCTGCTGATGCTGTTTTGCCGATGGCGCTGGAAAACCGGCCAGGCGAAATTGCACCTGGATTTGAACCTGCCCGGTTATGCCCAACTGCGCGAACGCTTGATGCCCACCAGCGAGCGCCTGGGTATCAGCGATGCCGCGCCGGCGCAACTTCATCGCGTGCAAAGCGGTGTCACGGATCAGCAAAGCGACGGCGCCCTGCTGGTGGCCATTGAACTCGATGACCAACGCGAGTGGCCACCGCACCTGCCGAAAACCGTGGGCAACGCCGGCATACTCGACAGCCGTGAATCGCGCCACAAACTCCTCGAACAACTGAGCCGCTTTCCGCCCGCGCGGTTGCTGATTGCCTGCGACCCACGGCGCTCGCCGGACCGTGGCAGCCTGGCGCTGATCGCCGAACTGGCGCGCAATGCGGCCGCCACCCGCGTCTGGCTGCTGCAAGCGCCGCCCGGCGAAGCGCTGGATGCCGAACGGCTGGGGGACTGGCATGTCGCCTTGCAGCAATTGGAGCTGCCGTTCGCCGATTGCGCGCCGTTGAACTGGCTGGAGAGCGGTCATGACTAACGCCTGGAAGGCACCGTTGAAACTGGCCGTGGTCGGCCACACCAACGTCGGCAAAACCTCATTGCTGCGAACACTGACCCGTGATGTCGGCTTCGGCGAAGTGTCCCATCGCCCCAGCACCACGCGCCATGTCGAAGGCGCGAGGTTGTCGGTGGACGGCGAGCCGCTGCTCGACCTCTACGACACGCCCGGCCTGGAAGACGCCATCGCCCTGCTCGACTACCTCGAACGGCTGGAACGTCCCGGCGAACGCCTCGACGGCCCGGCCCGCCTGGCGCGGTTCCTTGAGGGCAGCGAAGCCCGGCAGCGCTTTGAGCAGGAAGCCAAAGTGTTGCGCCAACTGCTCACCTGCGACGCCGGCCTCTACGTGATCGACGCCCGCGAGCCGGTGTTGGCCAAGTACCGCGATGAACTGGAAGTGTTGGCCAGCTGTGGCAAACCGTTGCTGCCGGTGCTGAATTTCGTCAGCAGTGCCAACCATCGCGAACCGGCCTGGCGTGAAGCGTTGGCGCGCCTGGGCTTGCATGCCTTGGTGCGTTTCGACAGCGTCGCGCCGCCAGAGGATGGTGAGCGTCGACTCTATGAAAGCCTCGCCCTCCTGCTGGAAAGCTCCCGTGAGCAACTGGAGCGCTTGATCGCCGATCAACAGGCCCAACGCCTCGCCCGTCAGCAAAGCGCAGTGCGGTTGATTGCCGAATTGCTGATTGATTGCGCCGCGTGCCGGCGCAGCGTTGCCAGCGACGCGGCGCAAGAACAACAGGCCATTGGTGAACTGCACAAAGCCGTGCGCCAGCGCGAACAACGTTGCGTTGAAGCACTGCTCAAGCTGTACGCCTTCCGCCCACAGGACGCGGCGGCCAGTGACTTGCCGCTGCTCGATGGGCGCTGGGGCGATGACTTGTTCAACCCCGAAACCCTCAAGCAACTCGGCGTCAGGGTCGGCGGTGGAATCGCGGCCGGTGCGGCCGCGGGCGCCGGGGTCGATTTGCTGGTGGGCGGCATTACCCTGGGTGCGGCAGCCTTGGCCGGAGCGATCGCCGGTGGCGCGCTGCAAACCGCGCGAAGCTATGGCAGCCGTTTGCTGGGCAAAATCAAAGGTCAGCGAGAGCTGACCGTCGATGACAGCGTATTGCGGTTATTGGCGTTGCGTCAGCGGCAACTGCTACAGGCGCTGAATCAGCGCGGGCATGCCGCGATGGACAGCATTCACGTGGCCACGCCCCAGGACAAGACCTGGCGCGAAGGCAAATTGCCCGAAGCATTGAACAAGGCACGGGCGTATCCGCAATGGTCGTCGCTTAATCCGCAGGCGAAGTTGAATCAGGCCGAGCGCCAAGAGCAAATTGAGGTGTTGGCGCAACAGCTTTAAGCGGCGCAGCCTTCACGCAGCCAACAGTCGCGCCGCTTTTTCCTTCAAGACCCCAAGGTCGATCACTGGCACCTGCATTTCCTTCGCCAGTTCATCCCACTGGCGCATGCGCAAACTGACTTCGCACAACGGGTCTTGCTCGAAGGCGGCAGCCTCGGCCGGTGTCATCACCCCGCCCTGGTATTCCAGGGTGCGGCGGCTGGCTTCGCTCAAGCGCTCGTAGTACCCAGGCTCTTTCAGCGTCAGATACCGCTTGGCCTGCACGTGGTATTCCACCAGTCGCGCCATGCGTTCGCTGAAACCGGCGCGACGCAAGTAATCGGCGCCCAATCGCTCGTGGCTGACCACGCCGAAGCCGCCCATGTTCTCGGCGCTCTCGGCGCAGATGTGCCCGATGTCGTGAAAGAACGCCGCCAGCACCACTTCATCATCGAAGCCCTCGGCCATTGCCAGTTGCGCAGCCTGGGACATGTGCTCGATCTGCGACACCGGCTCGCCGATGTAATCGCTGTCGCCAAAACGTTCATACAAGCCGAATACTTCGGCGATCACGTGCTCACTGCTACCCATCAACGCTCTCCCAATAAAGTCGCCACGTTACGCTCCGCCATCGCGGGCCCGACGCTCATGCCGACGCCGGTGTGCATCAGCGCAATGCTGACGCCCGGCTGCGGTCGCAGGAATGAAAATGGCCCCGGCCCCCGTGAACCATAGACCCCCTGCCAGCGCTCGACCACTTGCACGTTGCAGCCCAACGTCTGCTCGGCCAGCTCGATCATCCAGTTGTCCACTTGCTCGGCATTGAACGGTGATGGATCGCGACCGTAATGGTGAGAGTCGCCGATGATCAATTCGCCGTAGGGCGTCGGGCTGATTAGCAGGTGGATACCGTTTTCGTGCAAGTGCGGCTCGTCGCGCAGGATCTGCGCCTGCACCGCCGCCGCTTCCGGCAGGTCGGCAAAGGCGCCGTAGTGCACGCAGCTCAAACCGGTGAGCAAGGCGTGTTGCAAGTTGAGGTTGACCTGCGGGCGGACGCGGAGCATTTGCAGACGGCAGATTTGTGGGTTGAGTTCGGCAATCGGCTCGGCGAGCAAGGTCTGATAGTCGTGGCCCGAGCACAGGATGATCTGCTCGGCGCTGAACGTGCCGGTGGTGCTGTGCAAGCGGCCCGGCTCGATGTCGCGAACCAGGGTCGAAAAGTGAAAGGTGACGCCGAGCTCGCGGCGCAGGTAGTCGATCAGTGCCGGTATCGCCTCGCGGGAATACAGTTGTTGATCGTCCATCCCGTGCAACGCGGCGCGGTGATGGCTGAACTGGCCGCTGTACAGATCGCGCAAGGCAGCACCGCGCAGAAGCTCGACGCGGTAGCCGTGTTCCACGGCGCGACCGGCGCAAAAAGCTTCGAGCAGGTGCTCTTCCGCTTCGGTACGGGCGAACAAGTAAGAGCCATTACGCTTGAGTTGCAGGCCGGCGAGTTGCGCCCATTGGCCCCAGATCTCGCGGCTGGCCCTGGCCAGTTCGAGCATCGGGCCCGGCGGCTGGCCGGTGACCAATGCCTGACCGAAGTTGCGCACCGAAGCCCCTAAAGGTGTTTCGCTGCGTTCGAAAACGGTGACTTTCAGACCGCGTTTGGCGGCGGCGTAGGCGTGGGACAGACCGAGAATGCCGGCGCCGACGATCAGCATGTCGTTGTGTTGTGTCATTGAAATTTGTCCTGAATGACAGACCGCTATCGCGGGCAAGCCCGCTCCCACAGGTTTTGTGAACGCCACAGATCATGTGGGAGCGGGCTTGCCCGCGATGGGGACCTGTCAGCCGATGAAGATCTTACTTGGCAACCACTTTCTCGGACTTGCCGTCATAGCGCTTGCGCCATTCGGTCAGGATCTCGTCGCGGTTTTTCGAGGCCCAGGCGAAGTCGTTCTTGATCAAACGCTGCTCGTAGTCAGCCGGCAGTTCGGTCTGTGGCTTGGCGATACCTGGCTGAGCCAGTACGGCGAAGTTTTCTTTGTACAGCTCCATCGCCGCCGGGCTTGCCGAGAAGTCAGCGAGTTTCTTCGCGGCGTCTTCATGCGGCGTGCCTTTGATCACGGCAGTCGCTTCGATCTCCCAGCCCAGGCCTTCTTTCGGCAGGATGATGTCCAGTGGCGCACCCTGGCGCTTCAGTTGAACAGCCGGGTATTCAAAGGAAATACCGATCGGGAATTCGCCAGCCGCCGCCAGTTTGCAAGGCTTGGAACCGGAGTGAACGTACTGGCCGATGTTCTGGTGCAGGTCATCCATGTACTGCCAGCCCTGCTTCTCGCCGAAGGTTTGCAGCCAGGCGCTGACGTCGAGGAAACCGGTGCCGGACGAGGCCGGGTTCGGCATCACGATTTTGCCTTTGTACTCAGGCTTGGTCAGGTCTTGCCAGCTCACGGGCTTGGTCAGGCCCTGCTTCTCGGCTTCGACGGTGTTGAAGCAAACGGTCGCGGCCCAGACGTCCATGCCGACCCAGGCTGGCGGGTTGGCGGCGTCGCGGTAGTTGTTGCCGATTTTGCCCAGGTCCTTCGGCGCGTAGCTTTGCAACATGCCTTGTTGATCGAGGATCGCCAGGCTCGACGCGGCCAGGCCCCAGACAGCATCAGCTTGCGGGCGAGCTTTTTCGGCCAGCAGTTTGGCGGTGATGATCCCGGTGGAATCGCGCACCCATTTGATTTCGACGTCCGGGTTGGACTTTTCAAACGCTTCTTTATAGGTCTTCAGTTGTTCGGCTTCGAGGGCGGTGTACACCGTCAACTCGGTTTTCGCCGCGAAGGCGTTCAGGCTGAAAGCGGTGAGGACAGCAGCGGCCAAGGCCAGGGGCTTGAACATGATCTTTTCCTGTTGTTGAGTTGAGTGGGTTGTACGAATCAATGGCCAGGCGCGGTCTGCCGCCAGGCTTGGGAACGACGCAGCAAACCGCGCGAAGCCCAGGCCAGCAGCAGGGACACGCCCGCCGAGGTGAACAGAATCAGAGTCGACATCGCTGCCGCACCGCCGACGTTGCCGGCGTCATCCATGTTCAGCACCGCCACTGCCGCGAGGATGGTGTCGGGGCTATAGAGGAAGATCGCCGCCGAAACAGTGGTCATGGCCGAGACGAACAGGTAGCGCACGATGTCCAGCAGCGCCGGCAGGCAGATCGGTACCGTCACCCGCAGGTAGTGGCGATACAGCGGCGCCTTGAGCGACAGCGCAGCGGCTTCGAACTCGGCGTCGAGCTGACGCAGCGCGGTGGTCGCGGTCATTTGTGCGGTGGTCAAATAGTGAGCAATGGTACAGACCACCAGCAGGGTCATGGTCCCGTAGAGCACATGCAGCGGGTTGCCGGTGAGGTTGAAGAAAAAGACATAACCCAGGCCCAACACCAGTCCCGGCACCGCCATCGGTACGAAACTGAGCATGCGCAGGGTCAGGTTCAGCCCACGCTGGCCCTTGGTTTTTTCCATCAGGTAAGCGCCGGTAAAAATCAGCACGCTGCCGATCAACGCCGTGCACAACGCCATCTTCACGCTGTTGCCGTAAGCCAGCCAGCCGCCGCCCGCCGTGTCGTTGAACTGGTAATGATTGAGCGACAACGACAGGTTGTACGGCCAGAATTTGACCAGGGATGAGAACACCGCCATGCCGAACACCAGTAACAACGCGGCGCAGATCAGCAACACGATGGCCAGGTAGCAACCGTCTCGCAGTGTCGATGCCGCCGGTTTGAATACCTGGGCACGACCGCTCATGGAATCACCGTGACGTCGACGCAACCACGCATCGACACCGAAGCTGAACAGCGCCGGCAACAGCAGGACCATGCCAATCAATGCGCCGCGACCAAACTGCTGCTGACCGACCACCGCTTTGTAGGCCTCCAGCGCCAACACTTGATAGTCGCCACCGACCACCACGGGCACACCGAAGTCGGTGATAGTCAGGGTGAACACCAGGCAGAACGCGGCGAACACGGCCTGACGGGTCGCCGGCCAGGTGATGCTGCGAAAGGCTTTGGCGGGACTTGCGCCCATGCTGGAGGCGGCATCGAACAATCGCGCATCCGCCAGGGACAGCGCCGACAGCAGAATCATCAAGGCATGCGGGAAGGTGTAGATGACCTCACCGAGCACAATGCCCCAGAAACCGTAGATGTTGTCCGAGAGCAGACCGCGCAACAGGCCCTGGTTGCCGAACAGATAAACCAGTGCGATGCCGGGCAGCATCGACGGTGCCATCAACGGCAGCAGGGATATCGCACGCCAGACGCCTTTGCCGGGAATCAATGTGCGTTGCAGGGCGTAGGCAAACAGGTACGCCAACGGTACGACGATCGCCGCCACACTGAGGGAAACCTTCAGGCTGTTACCCAACAGCCAGTGAAAATTCGCACTGGTCACCAATTCGCGCGCTGCAACCAGACCACCGCCCTGCCCCGCCTCGGAACTGAAACCACGCCAGAAAATGGCGAGCAACGGCATCAACACGGCGACACCGAGCAGCACCAGCAACAGGACTTTGCCGCCGACCACGAACACCCGGTCGCCGATCTCGGCACGGGAGGTCTGCCGAAACTGCTTGTGCGGTATCGGCAGCGCGATGTTCGCGCTCATCAGGCAAACACCTGCAGGCTGCGTGGCGGCAAGGCGACCATGATTTGCTGGGCGCCGAGGCGCGGCATGGCTTCCGGTGCCAATTCGGCCAGCAGCGCATGGCCCGGCAATTGATCGAGCTCGAAGCTCATGCGGCAGCGGTTGCCGAGGAAGGTGATTTCGCGAACCTTGGCCGGGAACAGGTTTTCCTCGTGCACCACCGGGTTCACGTTGATCGCTTCCGGGCGGCAGAACAGTCGGCCCGACGCGGTTTGGGCGCTGCCATCGGCCAGGCGCAGGCTCATCCCGCCGACCTGGGCGTGGCTGTCACTGCTACGGCTGAACGGCAACCAGTTGCCCTGGCCGACGAACTCCGCCACAAACGGTGTGGCCGGGCGGTCGTAGATTTCCTGCGGCGTGGCGTACTGCTCGACCTTGCCGTTGTTCATCACGGCGATGCGGTCGGCCATCAGCATGGCTTCGTCCTGATTGTGCGTGACCATCAGGGTGGTGATGCCGAGGTTGCGCTGCAGTTGGCGCAGTTCGGTGCACAGATGCTCGCGGACCCGGGCGTCGAGTGCCGACATCGGTTCGTCCAGCAACAGTAACGAGGGCGCTGGCGCCAGGGCCCGAGCCAGTGCAACGCGTTGCTGTTGGCCGCCAGACAACTGGCCGGGGTACTTTTTCTCACTGCCGATCAGGCCGACCAGTTCCAGCATCTGACCGACACGTTTACGCACTTCATCACGACCGCTGCCCGCGAGGCCGTAGGCAATGTTCGCTTCAACGGTGAGATTGGGGAACAACGCGTAGGACTGGAAGAGAATGCCGTAGTCCCGCGCTTGGGGGGCCAGATGGGAAACGTCGCGATCACCCAGGTACAACTCGCCGCTGTCCTGTTTTTCCAGACCGGCGATGCAGCGCAGCAACGTGGTTTTGCCACAACCCGACGGGCCCAGCAGACACACCAGCTCACCGGCCGCCACGTCGAGGGAAACGTTATCYAGCGCCGTGAAGGCGCCAAAGCGTTTCTGCACGCCGCGCACTTTCATTGGGGCGCCGGGGTTGGTCAGGGCAGTTGCGATCGAGTGGTTCATGGACAGGCCTCATCAAGCAGATGAGAGCCATCCTAGATTTGTAATGCGTCCGTCATATGGCAGTGAGGCAAAAACGACTGATAGTGGTATTCAGGATTTTTGGTTGAAGTCATGCGGCGCCTGAACTGACGCCATCGCGGGCAAGCCTTGCTCCTACAGGGGCTTATCCACTCCTGTAGGAGCAAGGCTTGCCCGCGATGAGGCCAGCTCAAGTGATGGATATTTCAGGCCGGGGCCATTTCCTGCGCCAACCCCAGGAACGCCGCCGGCAGCCGCGCGCCTTTGCGCTCCTTGAGGCAATACAGGTACTCGGGAATCTGCGGTGCATTTTCGATGGTCAGCACGCGCAATTGCGGATCGTGCGGCACTTCCTGGCGGGCAATGATGCTGATGCCGATGTTGCGCAGCACCGCCTCACGAATCGATTCACGGCTGCCAATTTCCAGCAACGGCCCGAAACTCACCCCGGCATTGACCAGCAACTCTTCGGTCAATCGACGGGTGGTCGAGCCCGACTCGCGCATCAGCAACGTATGCCCGGCCAAGGCGCTGAGTGGCACATGATCGTGAATCGCCAGCGGGTGATTGCGATGCACGGCCAGCACCAGCGGATCGCTGCCGAGCACCCGGCGAATCAGTCGCGCATCGTCCAGCAATTGCGAGGACGCTGCGACATCCACCCGGTAATCCTCCAGCGCTTCGAGCACTTGCTGCGAGTTGCCGATTTCCACCGACACTTCCACTTGCGGCAAGCGTTCGCGAAAGGTTTTCACCAGATCCAGGATGTAATACGGCGCCGTGGCGGCAATGCGCAACGTGCCCTGGACCTGGCCACTGTTGCGCAGGAAAAACTCGATGTCGGCTTCCTGTTGCAACAGCGCCTTGACCATCGGCAACAGCCGAGCGCCTTCATCGCTGACACTGAGGCGGCGGCCGCCACGGTAGAACAGTTCCACCGAATACTGGTTTTCCAGGTTGCGGATCTGGGTCGTGACCGTCGGTTGGCTCAGGCCGAGCTTCTTCGCCGCCAGGGTAATGCTGCCCAGGCGGGCCACCATGTAAAACGCCTTCAGCTCCGCACTCAGCACACCCTTCCCTCTTCCTTATTTGCGCAGCAGGCGCAAACCGTTGAACACCACCAACAAACTGACGCCCATGTCGGCGAACACCGCCATCCACATGGTAGCGAGCCCGGCGAAGGTTACCCCAAGAAAGATCGCCTTGATCACCAATGCCAGCGCGATGTTCTGTTTCAGGATGCTGGAGGTCTGCCGCGACAGCCGGATGAACGTCGGGATCTTGCGCAAGTCGTCGTCCATCAAGGCGACATCGGCGGTCTCGATGGCCGTGTCGGTGCCCGCCGCGGCCATGGCAAAACCGATCTCGGCCCGGGCCAGTGCCGGCGCATCGTTGATGCCATCGCCCACCATGCCGACGTTATGACCCTGTGCATAAAGGGCTTCGATGGCTTGCAGTTTGTCGGTCGGCAGCAGATCACCCTTGGCCTCGTCGATGCCCACTTGTGCGGCAATCGCCTGAGCGGTGTGGACGTTGTCGCCGGTCAGCATCAGGGTTTTGATGCCCAGGTCATGCAGTTGCTGGATCGCCTCGCGACTCGACTCTTTTACCGTGTCCGCCACCGCAAACAGCGCCAGCGGGCCGGATTTATCGAGCAGCAGCACCACCGACTTGCCCTGTTTCTCCAGCGCGAACAGTTTCTCTTCCAGCGCCGGCGAACACAGGTTCAGCTCTTCGACCAAACGGTGGTTACCCAAGTGGTACACCTGACCGTTGATCTCACCGCGCACACCGCGACCGGCTAGCGCTTCAAAGTTATCCACAAACAGCGGCGCGAGTTGTTTATCCACAGCCGCATTGGCAATGGCCAGCGACACCGGGTGATCGGAACGTCCGGCCAGCGCGGCGGCAATCGCCGGGGCTGTTTCGACGGTGGTTGTGTCGAGAGAAAGGTAATCCGTCTGTACCGGTTTGCCGTGGGTGATCGTTCCGGTCTTGTCCAACGCCAGATAATCGAGCTTGTAACCGCCCTCCAGATACACGCCCCCCTTCACCAGAATGCCTTTGCGTGCCGCCGCCGCGAGGCCGCTGACGATGGTCACCGGGGTGGAAATCACCAGCGCACAAGGGCAAGCGACCACCAGCAACACCAGCGCCCGGTAGATCCAGTCGAACCATGCGGCGCCCATGAACAGCGGAGGAATCAGCGCAACGGCAAGGGCCAGGATGAATACCGCTGGCGTGTAGATTTTCGAGAAGCTGTCGACGAAACGCTGGGTCGGTGCCCGCGCGCCCTGGGCCTGTTCGACGGCGTGGATGATTCGCGCCAGCGTCGAATTGTCCGCCGCTGCGGTCACGGCATATTCCAGAGACCCGGCCTGATTGATGGTGCCGGCGAATACTTTGTCGCCGACGGTTTTCTCGACCGGCAAGCTTTCACCCGTGATCGGCGCCTGATCGATAGTTGAACTGCCGGCCACCACTTCACCGTCCAGCCCGATGCGCTCACCGGGTCGTACCCGCACCCGCGCCCCCAGCTCGATGGTTTTGACGTCTTGCTCGACCCAGCTGCCATCGGCCCGCTGCACCGTGGCCTGTTCCGGGCTCATCTGCATCAGGCCGCTGATCGCATTGCGTGCGCGGTCCAGGGATTTGGCTTCAATCAACTCGGCCACGGTGAACAGGAACATCACCATCGCCGCTTCCGGCCACTGACCGATCAGGATCGCGCCGGTCACCGCGATGCTCATCAGCGCGTTAATGTTCAGGTTGAGGTTTTTCAGGGCGATCCAGCCCTTTTTGTACGTGGTCAGGCCACCACTGAGGATCGAGACCAGCGCAATGACCGCCACCACCCAAGTGGGTGCAGCGTTGGTGAAGTGAATGACTTCGGCGGCCAGCGCCCCCACACCGGACAGCGCCAATGGCCACCACGGTTTTTTCTCCGGCGCGGGAGCGGGTGCTTCGACGCCTTGCTCAAGCGGTTCTGCCTGCATGCCGAGGGATTTGATCGCCTCGATGATGGGCGCAGTGCTTGGCAAGTCGTGGGTCACGCCCAACACCCGGTTGATCAGGTTGAACTCCAGTTGCTGCACACCGGCGAGTTTGCCGAGTTTGTTCTGGATCAGCGTCTGCTCGGTCGGGCAGTCCATCGCATCGATGCGAAAGCTGCTCAGGCGTGCACCGGCCGTTGGCGTTTCGCTCAACTTGATCAGCGACGGCGCAGCCGCTTTGGTGGAACAGCAGGAATCGCCGTGGCCGCCATGCTCGTGCTTCTTTACAGGCTGCAGTGTGTGGCTGTGATCGTGCTCAGCCTTGGGGGTGTGGGTGTGTTGGGAATCGCTCATCAGGTCGCGTCCATAAGGTGCCTGTTGCCAAGTAAAGACCCTGTAGCCACTATAGGGTCAAGCACCTATTTGGAGACTGCCGTCATGAAGATCGGAGAACTGGCCAAACTGACCGACTGCGCCGTGGAAACCATCCGCTATTACGAGCGCGAAAACCTGTTGCCGGAGCCGGCTCGCAGCGACGGCAACTACCGCGTCTACACCCAGGCCCACGCCGAGCGCCTGACCTTCATCCGCAACTGCCGCACCCTCGACATGACGCTGGAAGAAATCCGCAGCCTGCTGGCGTTTCGCGACAGCCCGCAGGATCAGTGCGAAAGCGTGAATGCGTTGATCGACGAGCACATCCACCACGTCAAGGCGCGGATCGATGGGTTACTGGCGTTGCAGACACAATTGCTCGACCTGCGCCAACGCTGTGGCGAAGGGCCGGAGATTGATCAGTGCGGGATTTTGCAACGGCTGGAAGTGAGTGGCGGGGTTGTGGCGACCGAGGTGGGGCATTCCCATGTCGGCCGCAGTCATGGACATTAGTCCTTCGCCAATTAACGCTCAGACCAATGTGAACTCCAAGGTACCCCGGGGGCCCATGCCATAATTCAGGCCGGGGACCATCCCGGAACCCAGAAACAAACTGCAAAGCAGGTGAACGGACTCTCCGCGATGCGCCTGATAGACAGAAGAATCAATCCGAAACTTGAGGGGTGAATCGGGACTGACCGTTAACTTGCGCTGATAGTCCCTCCAGGCGCCACCCTGCCCGCCGTTCGGGCTGCTTTTCCAGTGCATTTCAATGGCGTTGTTTGTTCGCAGGTTTTCAATCAGTGGAATGGTTAGGAAAACGCCATCGGGATGTTGATCAATATCCAGAACTCCCTCCGATACGTCGTCAATAGAAATCGGGGCGGTTTGAATCAGTGCCTGGGCGAACGTCATGTACAACGATGCGGAAGGTAATGCGCTCCCCCCTCTTTCGATAACAAAAATAACCTCAACCCGGTCGCCTTCAAACGGGCGTGCCGTTTCGTCAGGAACAGCAAACTGCAACGAGGTGAAACTCAGTACTGGCTGAGGTGGTGACTGGTAACTTTTCCCGCTGCCACCAAGCGCCTGCCACTGCACCCGAACCTGATCACCGATCTGAAATTCCCTGTCATTTACTGACACAACCACGCGCAGAGAATCGACGAAGATAGGTGCGCCAGTGAATATTTCCATAGGCACCACGCAATCCCATGGAGCGAGGCTTGGGATGAAATGAAAAAGTCCGGATCGGCTTTCGCAGCCAATAAGCGGTAAACCGGTTAATTGACTACTCAAGTGCTCTGGCGAGAGACCGATAGGGCTTTGCGAAAACCCGGTAGTTGCACGGGGCGCAATGATTGTCATGACGAAGCTCCTGAAATAAAGAAAGGGTGTTGCTGACCACGTCCTAATGGCCATTCAAACACCCTAGCATTCGTTCGCCCACTGTCAAAAATGACAGCCAGATAGACCTTTTTCTAATATAAAAATCTATCCGCCCATCTATTAAACCGCCATCGGCGCGGTCATCGGCGCGTGGTGCTCGTAACCTTCCAGCGAGAAATCGCTCGGTTCGATCAGCTCCAGCCACTCCGGCTGATAAACGCCAGTCTTGGCAAACTCCGGCACACGGTCGCTGATCACCAGTTTCGGCATCGGGAACGGCTCACGCTTGAGCTGTTCATTGAGCATGTCCAAATGGTTCTCGTAGACGTGCGCGTCGCCGATGAAATAGGTGAACCAGCGCGGCGTGTAGCCGGTCAGGCGACCGATCAGGCTCAGCAGCGCCGCGCCTTCGGTGAGGTTGAACGGCGTACCGAGGCCTAGGTCGTTGGAACGGATGTAGAGGGTCAGGGAAATCTCCTTGGTCTCGACATTCGGGTGGAACTGGTACAGCAGATGGCACGGCGGCAGGGCCATTTCATCGAGCTGGGCAACGTTCCAGCCGTGGAACAGAATGCGGCGGCTGCCCGGGTCTTTGATGATGGTGTCGACGCACTGACGAATCTGGTCAATCGCCTTGTACAGCACGACGTAAGCCTGGCCGTCTTCTTCGCCTTCAGCGATCTGGCGGTAGCCTTGGCCCAATGTCTGTTCGATAGCGGCCTTATTGCTGACCGGGATCTGTTTGTACGCTGGCCATTTGCGCCATTGCACACCGTAGATTTCGCCGAGGTCGTCTTCGCCCTGGCGGAACGGGTTGGCCAGCCACTGCGCATTTTCGTTGGCGTTCTGGTCCCAGACCTTGCAGCCCAACGCGCGGAATTCGGCGGCGTTGTTAACGCCACGCAGAAAACCGCACATCTCGCCGATGGCCGATTTGAAAGCCATCTTGCGCGTGGTGATCGCCGGGAAACCTTCCTTGAGGTCATAGCGCAGCATCGCACCCGGAAAGCTGATGGTGTTCACGCCCGTGCGGTTGGCTTGCTTGGTGCCGTTCTTGATGACGTGGGCGACCAGTTCGAGATATTGCTTCATGAGTTACCTGTGTCCTTGAACCCGGAGACCGTTGCCCCCGGGGTTCGAATTTATACGGCTGCTGCTGGCGTCGCCGGGGCACGGTGATACGCCAGCCAGATCAGGAACAGGCCGCCGACAATCATCGGCACGCAGAGCACTTGGCCCATGGTCAGCCAGTTCCAGGCCAGATAGCCCAGTTGCGCGTCCGGTACGCGGACGAATTCGACGATGAAACGGAAGATGCCATAGAACAGCGCGAACATCCCGGACACCGCCATGGTCGGCCGCGGCTTGCGCGAGAACAACCAGAGGATGAGGAACAGTGCCACGCCTTCCAGCGCGAACTGGTACAGCTGCGACGGATGGCGCGGCAACTGCGACGGATCGCTGAACGGCGGGAAGATCATTGCCCACGGCACGTCGGTCGGCTTGCCCCACAATTCGGCGTTGATGAAGTTGCCGATACGCCCGGCGCCCAGGCCGATCGGCACCATCGGCGCGACGAAATCCATCAGCTGGAAGAACGACTTGTTGTTCTTTTTACCAAACCACAACGCCGCCAGCATCACGCCGATGAACCCGCCGTGGAACGACATGCCGCCCTTCCACACTTCAAAAATCAGCGCCGGGTTGGCCAGGTACGCGTGCAAATCGTAGAACAGCACATACCCCAAACGGCCACCGACAATGACACCCATCGACATCCAGAAGACCATGTCGGAGAGCTTCTCCTTGGTCCAGGTCGGGTCGAAACGGTTCATCCGACGGGACGCCAGCAGCCAGGCGCCGCCAATGCCGATCAGGTACATCAAGCCGTACCAGTGGATTTTCAGCGGACCGATGGCCAGGGCCACCGGGTCGATCTGCGGGTAAGGCAGCATTGCGACTCCTCGTTAGAGTTGAAACCAAAATTCCCGGGCGACGCTGCCACCTCAGGATTAAGTCAGGATTGCGCGGGTCGTCAGAGCAAGAAACTCAGGCCGACGCAGAACAGCAAAGCGGCAAACAGTCTTTTCAGCAACTTCGGCGACAGCCTGTGGGCCAGTCGCGCGCCGATACGGGCGAAGACCATGCTGGTCAGGGCAATGCCCAACAGTGCCGGCAAATAAATAAAACCGAGACTATGGGCCGGCAGCAACGGATCGTGCCAGCCCAGGATCATGAAACTTAACGCACTGGCCAATGCGATCGGCAGACCGCAGGCCGACGATGTGGCCACGGCCTGTTGCATCGGCACACTGCGCCAGGTCAGGAACGGCACGGTCAAGGAGCCGCCGCCAATCCCGAAAATCGCCGAGGCCCAGCCAATCACACTGCCGGCCATGGTCAGACCGAGTTTGCCCGGCACCGTGCGGCTGGCCTTGGGCTTGACGTCCAGCGCCAGTTGCGCGGCGATGACCAGGGCGAACACACCGATGATTTTCTGCAAATTCGGACCGGAGATCGCTTCGGCCGTCAGTGCGCCGAAACCGGCGCCCATCAAAATGCCCACGGTCATCCAGACGAAAATCGGCCAACGCACCGCGCCACGACGATGGTGTTCGCGCACGGCGTTGACCGAGGTAAAGATAATCGTCGCCAGGGAGGTACCGACCGCCAGATGGGTCAGAATCGATGCATCGAAGCCCTGCAAGGTGAAACTGAATACCAGCACGGGGACGATAATGATCCCGCCGCCGACCCCGAACAGCCCGGCCAGCACGCCTGCGCAGGCGCCCAGCGCCAGATAGAGCAGAAATTCCATGACCTTCCTTGTACGCTTCTCAAAAAAGCACCGGCATAGTAACGGATGCGGGGCCCAAGGCTCCACTGGATGGCGATGGATACCCGTGCGATGTCTGCGTAGAGTGAGCAAAAAACACACAAGGACCACCTTATGTGCCTGATTGTTTTCGCCTGGCGACCGGGTCACGCCCAGCCGCTGATCGTGGCGGCCAACCGCGACGAGTTCTACGCGCGCCCCAGCCTGCCCTTGGCGCAATGGCCAGAAGCTGCGCACGTTCATGCCGGTCGCGACCTGGAGGCCGGCGGCACCTGGCTCGGTGTCGGCGCCAATGGGCGCTTTGCGGCGCTGACCAATATTCGTGATCCGCACCGACCACCCGGACGCAAGTCTCGCGGTGAACTGGTGGCGCGGTTTCTCACCGGGGAGCTGCCGATTGACGACTATTTAGCCGACGTTGTCGCCCGCTCGCCGGAATATGGCGGATTTAACCTGCTGGTCGGCAATGGCAATGAGCTCTGGCACTTCAATGCCCGGGAATCCGAGGCCGTGATGCTGGTGCCTGGGGTGTATGGGTTATCCAACGCCGGGCTGGATACGCCCTGGCCGAAGTTGCTCAAGGCCAAGGCGGCATTGAGTGAGGTGCTGGAAGACCCACAACCTCAAGCACTATTGGCGCTGTTGAGCGATTCGCAGACTGCGCCATTTGCCGAGCTGCCGGATACAGGGGTGGGGCTGGCGACCGAGACGTTGTTGTCGAGTGTGTTTATTGCCAGCCAAAGCTACGGGACCCGGGCGAGCACGGCGTTGATTGTGCAGGCGGATGGCTCGCGGCATCTGGTCGAACGGAGTTTCGGGCCGTATGGCGGGCATCTTGGGGAAGTGGAGATCAGGCTTTAGTTTTGTGTTGGCTGGACGGCAAGCCTTGCTCCTACAGGTCTGTGGCTGCACGACACAAATCCGTAGGAGCATGGCTTGCCCTCGATGGGGCCGCCGCAGAATTAGAGGGGCTTGATCGCCGCTGGATTGATCATCCGCGCCAACCCGAGGTTTTTCAGCGCCAGTTGCAGCGAGCTGTGGATAACTTGCGGGTTGTCGATGGTCATCAGCTCGGCCAGCAATTCCTTGGCCTTGCTCAGGTTGATCTGGCGCAGCATCCACTTCACTTTCGGCAAGTTGGTGGCGTTCATCGACAGGCTGTCGAAGCCCATCGCCATCAACAGCACCGCCGCCGCCGGGTCACCGGCCATCTCACCGCAGATACTCACAGGCTTGCCTTCGGCATGGGCGTCACGCACCACGTTCTGCAAGGCCTGGAGCACCGCCGGGTGCAGGTAGTCGTAAAGGTCGGCCACCCGCGGGTTGTTGCGGTCGACGGCCAACAGGTACTGAGTCAGGTCGTTGGAGCCGACCGACAGGAAGTCCACTTGCCGCGCCAGTTCCTTGGTCTGATACACCGCCGCCGGAATCTCGATCATCACGCCAATCGGCGGCATCGGCACATCGGTGCCTTCGTCGCGCACTTCGCCCCACGCCCGGTGGATCAGGTGCAAGGCTTCTTCGAGTTCGTGGGTGCCGGAGATCATCGGCAGCAGAATCCGCAAGTTGTTCAAGCCTTCGCTGGCCTTGAGCATGGCGCGGGTCTGGACCAGGAAAATTTCCGGGTGGTCGAGGGTGACGCGAATCCCGCGCCAGCCCAGGAACGGGTTGTCTTCCTTGATCGGGAAGTACGACAAGGCCTTGTCGCCGCCGATGTCGAGGCTGCGCATGGTCACCGGTTGCGGGTGAAACGCGGCGAGCTGCTCGCGGTAGATCGCCAGTTGTTCCTTTTCGCTCGGGAAACGCTGGTTGATCATGAACGGCACTTCGGTGCGGTACAGACCCACGCCTTCAGCGCCACGCTTCTGCGCCCGCGCCACGTCCGCCAGCAAACCGGTATTGACCCACAACGGCATGCGGTGACCATCGAGGGTCACGCACGGCAAGTCGCGCAGTGCATCCAGCCCAAGGGCCAGTTGCTTCTCTTCCTCGACCACTTCGGCGAACTGCTTGCGCAGTACATCGCTGGGGTTGGTGTAGACCTCGCCGTGGTAGCCGTCGACGATCATCTGGATGCCGTCGACTTTCGAGTACGGCAAGTCGACCAGGCCCATCACCGTCGGGATACCCATGGCTCGCGCCAGGATCGCGACGTGGGAGTTACCGGAACCGAGTACCGACACCAGACCGGCCAGCTTGCCTTCCGGCACCTCGCCGAGCATGGCCGGCGTCAGTTCTTCGCTGACCAGAATGGTGTTGTCGGGATAAACCAGGGTTTGCTGACGCTCTTCCTGCAAATAGGCGAGCAGGCGGCGACCGAGGTCCTTGACGTCCGAGGCACGCTCACGCAGGTAGGCGTCGTCCATCAATTCGAAACGGTTGACGTGATCGGTGACCACTTGACGCAGTGCGCCCTGGGCCCACTGACCGGTCTTGATGACGGTGGTCACTTCGCTGCCCAGCGCGGCGTCGTCGAGCATCATCAGGTAGACGTCGAACAAGGCGCGCTCTTCCGGGCGCAATTGTGTCGCGAGCTTGGCCGACAGCGTGCGCATATCGGCGCGCACGCCTTCGATGGCGGTCTTGAACAGCCCGAGTTCGGCGTCGATGTCGACAATAGTCTTGTCCGGCACCACGTCCAGATCGGCGGGCGGCAGCATGACCACCGCCGTACCGACCGCTGCACCTGGCGAACCCGGCACGCCGACAAACTTGGCTTCCTGGATGCCTTTGCCCTGACGGCCCAGGCCACGGATCGACCCGGTGGCCTCGGCGTGGGCGATAACGCCAGCCAGTTGCGCGCTCATGGTCACGAGGAAGGCTTCTTCACCCTCATCGAACTGGCGGCGTTCTTTTTGCTGGATGACCAACACGCCGACGACCCGGCGGTGGTGAATGATCGGCGCCCCGAGGAATGAAGCGAAGCGCTCTTCACCGGTCTCGGCGAAGTAGCGGTAGCGCGGGTGGTCCGCAGCGTTTTCGAGGTTCAGGGGTTCTTCGCGCGTACCGACCAGGCCAACCAGACCTTCGTTGGGTGCCATGCTGACTTTGCCGATCGAGCGCTTGTTCAAGCCCTCGGTAGCCATCAGCACGAAGCGGTTGGTCTCGGGGTCAAGCAGGTAGACCGAGCAGACCTGGCTGCCCATGGCCTCTTTGACGCGCAACACAATAATCCCCAACGCCGCCTTGAGATCCTTGGCGGAGTTAACTTCCTGGACGATCTTGCGCAGCGTATTGAGCATGGCTCGGGGTCGAACTCCGTCGTCAGTCGCGCGTTAAAAGGCGCGGGGCAAGCTCTTTGAGAGCGCGTCGATACACCTCGCGCTTGAATGTCACCACCTGGCCCAACGGATACCAATAGCTGACCCAGCGCCAGCCATCGAACTCCGGTTTACCGGTCAAATCCATCCGCACCCGCTGCTCGTTGGAGATCAGGCGCAGGAGAAACCATTTCTGTTTCTGGCCGATGCACAGCGGTTGGCTGTGGGTACGGACCAGACGTTGCGGCAAACGATAGCGCAACCAGCCCCGGGTGCAGGCGAGAATTTCAACATCTTCGCGCTCCAGACCCACTTCTTCGTTCAACTCGCGGTACAAGGCGTCTTCCGGCGTCTCCTGGGGGTTGATCCCTCCCTGTGGAAACTGCCAGGCATCTTGATTGATACGGCGAGCCCATAGCACCTGTCCGGCATCATTCGTGAGAATGATCCCGACATTGGGGCGGAAACCATCGGGGTCGATCACGGCAACAACCTCGCAAACGCATGTCGCCGCATTGTTCCACAAAGGTTGTGAAGGCAGCAACGAGCCGGCCAACCTTATGTGCACTCTTGTGAAAAGTCCGTATTCTGGGCGCCTTTCTACAGACTTTTCAGCGAGTAACTGCAATGCGCCTGGCTTTATTCGACTTGGACAACACTCTTCTGGGCGGCGACAGTGACCACGCCTGGGGCGATTACCTGTGCGAACGCGGCTTCCTCGACGCCGTCGCCTACAAGACTCGCAACGACGAGTTCTATCAGGATTACCTGGCCGGCAAGCTGGATAACGCCGCCTACCTGAACTTCTGCCTGGAAGTCCTCGGCCGCACCGAGATGACCGTGCTCGRTCAGTGGCACAGCGACTACATGCGCGACTGCATCGAACCGATCATGTTGCCCAAGGCCCTCGAACTGCTGGCCAAGCACCGCGACGCCGGCGACAAACTGGTGATCATCACCGCGACCAACCGCTTCGTCACCGGGCCGATTGCCCAGCGCCTGGGCGTTGAAACCTTGATCGCCACCGAGTGCGAGATGGTCGATGGCCGCTACACCGGGCGCAGTACCGACGTACCGTGCTTCCGTGAAGGCAAGGTAACGCGCTTGAATCGTTGGCTGGACGAGACCGGGCATTCACTGGAAGGCAGCTACTTCTATAGCGACTCGATGAATGATTTGCCGTTGCTGGAGCAGGTAACCCACCCGATCGCGGTTGATCCTGATCCGAATCTGCGTGCCGAAGCCCAGAAGCGTGGCTGGCCGGTGATCAGTCTGCGCCTCTGATTACATCTGTAGCAGCTGCCGAGGCACGAGGCTGCGTTGCGGTCCGCAGGGCCGTCCTCAAGGGCAGCTTCGCAGCCCATCGCAGCCTCGTACCTCGGCAGCTGCTACAGAGACTGCCTTAGATGGGTTTGGCTCCCATCAACCCCGCAATGGCCACAAAACAGACAAAACTGAACAACGCCAACGCAAAGGTAAATTTACCGACGCTACCCGGCGCCTTGCGCAGTTTGTTCAGCCGCACCAGCAACCAGAACCACGCCAGCGCCGCCACGGTGTACAGCACGCTGGAGGCCAGCAACCACGTCTGCCCCAGCGGCCAACCCACCAGATGCACCATGCACCAGCCTGTAACCGGCATGCTCAGCAGCGCCAGGCCCATCAGCAGCCAGACAAACACCCTTGGCCGTTGCAAGGTGCGGCTTCCCGCCGTCGCGTCACCCTTGCGCCGCGCAAGTAAAACCCAGACGCCCAGGCCCAGTGCGCTGATCAGCAACACAACCGTTGCGACCATGTGCGCCGCTTTCAGGGCAGATAACGTTTCCATTGTTCGATTTCCTTATGGCCTGCCCATCAGCGTAGCCGTTCAGCCCAGAAACAGCTTATAGGCCGGGTTGTCGCTTTCATCCCAGTACGGGTAACCGATTTCTTCCAGCGCGGCCGGCACCAGATGACGTTCGTCGTGCGGTACTTGCAGGCCCGCGACTACTCGGCCGTCCGCCGCACCATGGTTGCGGTAGTGGAACATCGAGATGTTCCAGCGCCCGCCCAACTTGTTGAGGAAATTGAACAACGCCCCCGGACGCTCCGGGAATTCGAAGCGCAGGATCACTTCATCAACAACGTGGGCCGCTCGACCGCCGACCATGTGGCGAATGTGCAGCTTGGCCAGTTCGTTGTCGGTCAGGTCCAGCACCGGGAAGCCCTGTTCGCCGAGGCTGGCAATCAGCGCACTGCGCGGGTCGGTTTCCGGGTGCGTCTGCACGCCAACGAAGATGTGCGCTTCGCTGCCAGTGTTGTAGCGGTAATTGAATTCGGTGATCTGGCGTTTGCCGATGGCTTCGCAAAACGCCTTGAAGCTGCCCGGTTTCTCGGGGATGGTCACGGCGATGATTGCTTCACGACCTTCGCCCAGCTCGGCGCGTTCGGCGACATGGCGCAAGCGGTCGAAGTTGACGTTAGCGCCGGAGTCGATGGCCACGAAGGTCTGGCCGCTGACACCGCGCTGCTCGACATACTTCTTGATCCCGGCCACGCCCAGCGCGCCCGCAGGCTCGGTGATCGAGCGGGTATCGTCGTAGATATCCTTGATTGCCGCACAGATCTCGTCGGTGCTGACGGTGATCACTTCATCGACATAGTCTTTGCAGATGTCGAAGGTGTGCTGGCCGATCTGTGCCACCGCAACGCCGTCGGCGAAGAGGCCCACGGTCGGCAATACCACGCGCTCACCCGCCGCCATGGCGACTTGCAGGCAGTTGGAATCGTCCGGTTCGACGCCGATGACTTTGATGTCCGGGCGCAGGTACTTCACGTACGCCGCAATGCCGGCGATAAGCCCGCCACCGCCCACCGGAACGAAGATCGCGTCCAGTGGCTGCGGGTGCTGACGCAGAATCTCCATGGCCACGGTGCCCTGCCCGGCAATAGTGTGGGGATCGTCGTAAGGATGGATGTAGACGTAGCCTTTTTCGTCGACCAGTTTCAGCGAGTAGGCCAGGGCTTCCGGGAACGAATCCCCGTGCAGCACCACTTTGCCGCCGCGCGAACGCACGCCTTCGACTTTGATTTCCGGGGTGGTCTTGGGCATGACGATGGTGGCTTTGACGCCCAGCACTTTCGCCGCCAGGGCCAGGCCTTGCGCATGGTTACCCGCCGAAGCCGTCACGACGCCGCGCGCACGCTCTTCGTCGCTCAACTGGGTCAGCTTGTTGTAAGCGCCGCGAATCTTGAACGAGAACACCGGCTGCAAGTCTTCACGCTTGAGCCAGATCGTGTTGCCCAGCCGCTCGGTGAGCTGGCGGGCTGTCTGCAATGGGGTTTCTACGGCAACGTCATAAACGCGCGAGGTGAGGATCTTTTTGACGTACTGTTCGAGCATCGGAAAGCATCACTGAGCGGGTTGGGCAGGACCACGGAGTCTAACCCGGCTTTCAGCTGTACGACCACACGAATACAGCGGTTTTAGCCCCGCTTAGGGCTATAATGCCGGCCTTTCGTTCCCTCCCCGGCATCTCGGAGCCCGCATGAACCAGGATCAACTCAAACAGGCAGTGGCTCAGGCCGCCGTCGACTTCATCCTCCCGAAACTCGACGACAAGAGCATCGTCGGGGTCGGCACCGGCTCCACCGCCAACTGCTTCATCGATGCCCTGGCCAAGCACAAAGGTGCGTTCGACGGCGCTGTTGCCAGCTCCGAAGCCACCGCCGCCCGCCTCAAGGGCCACGGAATTCCGGTGTATGAGCTGAACACGGTCAGCGACCTGGAGTTTTACGTCGACGGCGCCGATGAAAGCGATGAGCACCTGAACCTGATCAAGGGCGGTGGCGCGGCCCTGACCCGCGAGAAGATCGTGGCGGCCGTGGCCAAGACGTTCATCTGCATCGCCGACGCCAGCAAACTGGTGCCAGTGCTCGGCGCGTTCCCGCTGCCGGTCGAAGTCATCCCGATGGCCCGCAGCCACGTGGCCCGCGAACTGGTGAAACTGGGCGGCGACCCGGTTTACCGCGAAGGCGTGCTGACCGACAACGGCAACATCATCCTTGATGTGTTCAACATGCAGATCACCAACCCGGTAGAACTGGAACGTCAGATCAACGCCATTGTTGGCGTGGTCACCAATGGTTTGTTCGCGGCACGCCCGGCGGACTTGCTGTTGCTGGGCACCAGCGAAGGCGTGAAAACCCTGCGCGCCGAGTAAGCCATTTACAACGCAAAACCTGTAGGAGCCGAGCTTGCTCGCGATAGCGG